>NZ_NOXY01000029.1:0-61097 GCF_002258735.1 Rhodococcus sp. WWJCD1 | reverse complement strand
GAGGATCTTGGCCGGGAGGGGGATAGCCGCCGGGAGGGGGATAGCCGCCGGGAGGGGGATAGCCGCTGCCTGGCGTCTGCGGTTTGTTCAGGTCCGGCTGGTCCGGATTGGGGTCGCCACCGTATTGCGGTCCATTGGGCGGGTTTTCACTCACGTTTCACCCTTCAGTGTCTTGCGAAGTACGTCGACGATTCGTCCGTATTTTCAGGCTGAGCGAACCGTAGACAGTTCTGTGTGTCAAGGCGTCGACATTCTGACGGCGCGTGGGTCCTAAATGTTCCAGCCCGCGTGCACCGATCGCGAATTCTTGCCGAGCGCACCGGGCTCGGCCCTACTAGGGTTGTGTGTTCCACCCATACCGGGACTATCACGAGGGGCTCGCCGTGGGCATCAAGGTTGCACTCGAACACCGCACCAGCTACCAGTTCGACCGCACTGTCAAGATCTTTCCGCATGAAATTCGGTTGCGCCCCGCGCCACATTCGCGCACACCGATCGAGGCGTATTCGCTGAAGATCGAACCAGCGGAACACTTCGTCAACTGGCAGCAGGACGTCTTCGGTAACTTTCTTGCTCGGGTGGTGTTTCCCGAGCGCACCGACCATCTGTCGATCACGGTCGGGCTCGTCGCAGACATGGCGTCGATCAACCCGCTGGACTTCTTCGTCGAAGAATGGGCGGAGCACTTCGGATTCGCGTACGAAGAGCACGACCTTCCTGATCTGGAGCCGTACCTGCGTCCGGTGGATGAAGACAAGGCAGGCTCGGGTCCCGGTCCGGTGGTCTCGGCCTGGGTGGAGAAGCTGCAGGCAGCCGTTGTCGAACGCGGAGAGTCGTTGCGCACCATCGACTTTCTCGTCATGGCAAACCAAGCCGTCATGGGTGACGTCGGTTACTCCGTGCGGATGGAGCCCGGGGTGCAGACGCCCGATCTGACGCTGACGTCTGCTGTGGGGTCCTGCCGTGACTCGGCATGGTTGCTGGTTTCGGTGCTGCGCCAGATGGGTCTCGCTGCGCGTTTCGTCTCCGGCTATCTCGTTCAGTTGTCCTCGGACGTCAAGTCGTTGGACGGTCCGTCCGGTCCTGTCGAGGACTTCACCGATCTGCACGCATGGACCGAGGTGTATCTGCCCGGGGCGGGCTGGGTCGGGATGGATCCGACATCGGGTCTGTTCGCAGGCGAGGGGCACATCCCACTCTCGGCGACGCCGCACCCGTCCACGGCGGCCGCGATCTCCGGTGCGACGAGCAAGTGCAAGGCCGAACTCGATTTCTCGAACACCGTCGTCCGCGTGCACGAGGACCCGCGAACGACGTTGCCGTACACGGCCGATCAGTGGGAATCGATCAAGGTCACGGCGGCGAAGATCGACAAGCGGATGCACGACCAGGACATCCGGTTGACGGTCGGTGGTGAGCCGACGTTCGTCGCCATCGAGAATCAGGAAGCCCCGGAGTGGAACACCACAGCCGACGGCCCACACAAGCGAAAGCTGGCCAGTGTGCTGGCCGAACGCCTTCGGACCATCTACGCGCCGGACGGACTTGTACAGCGCAGCCAGGGCAAGTGGTACCCCGGCGAGCCGCTGCCGCGGTGGCAGGTGGGACTGTTCTGGCGCACCGACGGTCAAGCCCTGTGGCACGATTCCGATCTGATCGCGGATCCCTGGTTGGCCGAGGGCCTTCGCCCGGAGCCGGTGGACAACTCGGCGTCGCAGGAGTTGATCGACGAGTTGGTCAAGGCGCTCGGACTGCCTGCCTCACAAGCCCGTCCCGCCTACGAGGACCCGCTGGTGAAACTGTTGGACCTGGTTCGTCAGCCCTACGGTGACCCGCCGGCCGACGACGACGATCTCGAACCGGGAGCCGATTCCGCGAACGCCAGAAAACAACTGCTCGAGCGGCTCGATGCCAGCACGGACGAGCCTGCGGCGTTCGTGTTGCCGATATCTCGCACCGAGGACGGCTCCGGCTGGGAGAGCTCGGACTGGAAGTTGCGCCGAGGCCGAATCGTGTTGCTGGAGGGCGACTCTCCTGCCGGTCTACGGTTGCCGCTCCGCGCGATCTCCTGGGACGGTGGTCCGGTCGAGAACCCGTCCGATCCCACCGCGCCCACTCCCGATCTACCCATTCGGCAATTGACGCAGCAACCGCCGCGTGCGGTGAATCCGGCCGAGTCGCGGTACGCGCAGTTGGTGAACGAGACGTCCGGGGTAGGCGGCACCGCCGTGACCGCGCTGGTCGCCGAGGTCCGCGACGGCGTTCTGCACGTGTTCATGCCGCCGATGGATCGATTGGACGATTTTGTCGACCTCGTCTCGCGCGTCGAGCACGCGGCCTCGACCATCGACACGCCGGTCGTCATCGAGGGTTACGGTCCGCCGTCGGATCCGCGCATCCAAACCCTGACCGTCACACCGGATCCCGGTGTGATCGAGGTCAACGTCCAACCGACGTCCTCGTGGGCCGAACAGAACGAGCTCATGGAACGCCTCTACCTCGAGGCACGTAAGTCCCGGTTGAGCACCGAAGGATTCGACAACGACGGCACCACTCGCGGAACCGGGGGTGGCAACCACATCACCCTGGGCGGGGTCACACCCGTGGACTCGCCGGTGCTCCGTCGACCGGACTTGCTGGTGTCGCTGCTGACTCATTGGCAGCGTCACCCGTCGCTGTCGTACCTGTTCTCGGGTCGATTCATCGGAACCACGTCGCAGGCTCCTCGTGCCGACGAGGGTCGCGAGGAATCGCTATACGAACTCGAGGTTGCGTTCAGCGAGATCAGGCGACTCACCGATGGAGATCGATCCGCGTCGCCCTGGGTGGTGGATCGGGCGTTGCGTCACCTGCTCACCGACATCACCGGGAACACGCACCGTGCCGAGTTCTGCATAGACAAGCTCTACAGTCCCGACTCCACTCGGGGCCGACTGGGATTGCTCGAGCTGCGCGGGTTCGAGATGCCGCCCCATCATCAGATGGCAATGGTGCAGTCACTGCTCGTGCGTTCGATGGTCTCGCGCTTCTGGGACACCCCGCTCCAGGCACCTCTGATTCGGCACGGCGCGAACCTGCACGGGCGGTACATGCTGCCGCACTTCGTCATCAACGACATCGGCCGCGTGGTGGAGGACCTTCGCGAGCACGGCATCGAGTTCGACACCAGCTGGCTGGACCCGTTCACCGAGTTCCGTTTCCCGCGGATCGGAACCACCGTGGTCGGCGACGCCGAGATCGAACTACGTGGCGCGATCGAGCCGTGGAACACCCTCGGTGAGGAATCGACGTCCTCGGGAACGGCGCGCTATGTGGATTCCTCGGTGGAGCGGATTCAGGTCCAGGTCGCCGGAGCCGCTGCGGGTCGATACCTGTTGACGTGCAACGGGGTGCCGGTGCCGCTGCTGCGCACCGATCGACAGGACGTTCAGGTCGCTGGGGTGCGGTACCGCGCATGGCAGCCGCCGAGCGCTCTGCACCCGACGATCGAGGTACAGAGTCCGCTGCGTTTCGATCTCGTGGAGATGCAGACCGGGCGCGCGGTGGGCGGATGCTCGTACCATGTCGTTCACCCGGGCGGTAGGTCGTACGACGGTCCACCCGTCAACTCCGTCGAGGCCGAAGCACGCCGTAACGGCCGCTTCGAGGAGGGTGGGTTCACCTCGGGCAAGGTGGACGTAGCAAGATTGCTCGAGATGCACGCTCGACAGGCAATCGATGTGAGTGCTCCCGGCATGTTGGACCTGCGCCGAACAGGAGTTCACACGCCCTGACGCGTACCTGCACAACAGAACGAGTCGACCGGTAGCGATCTCGGTCCGACGCGCTTCGGGTGAATTCGGTCACGAATTCGCCCGGCGTCGGAGGGTGATCGACCGACGGAAGGAACAGCGGCTCGATGGTGCCCGTAGATACTGCCCTGAGTGGAGCCGGCCGGAATGAACCTGTGACGGGTGGAGTCGGCCGGAACGAACCTGTGACGGGTGGAGCCGGCCGGAGCGAAGAAGTCTCCAGTGGAGCCGGGTCGGCCTGGCTTGCTTATCGGGGTCGGCGTGAGGCCGTGATCGGTCGGGCAGATCGTTTCGACGAGATGCTCGATCCCGACGACAACATCCGTCCGCATTGGGCGGGGTTGATCGACGGAATGCGCGAGGCCGGTTCGGGGGCCATGCAGACGTTGCAGTCACGGGTCAGCCGACTCGTCGACGACCACGGCATCACGTACAACCCCATTCCGTCGGGCGGTTCCGAGGCTGTGCCCAGTGCAGTGCGGTGGGGCTTGGACAGCGTTCCGTTGGTGGTCGCGGCCGACGAGTGGGACCGTCTGGAAGCCGGTTTGGTTCAGCGCTCGATGTTGCTCGATGCGGTACTTGCCGATATCTACGGTGCCCAGGAGACCGTTCGGCGCGGGCTGATTCCGCCGGAGCTGATCTTCGGCAACCCAGGCTATCTGCGGGCGGCGCATGCGATCACCATCCCGGGCCCGCATCAGTTGTTCATGCATGCCGCCGACGTCGCCCGCGGCTCGGACGGTCGATTCCAGGTCGTGGCCGACCGAACTCAGGCACCGTCCGGCGTGGGGTATGCGCTCGCGGATCGGCGCGTGATGTCGCGAGCGATGCCCGAGCTGTTCCAGGAGAGCAACCCGAGGCCGCTCTCGACGTTCGCGCGTGCGGTGCGGTTGGCACTGCGCGACGCTGCGCCCGCATCCGCCGAGGATCCGGTGGTGGTTGTACTGAGCCCCGGTTCGCATTCCGAGACTGCGTTCGACCAGGCGTATCTCGCAACGGTTCTCGGCTTCCCGTTGGTGGAGAACGCCGATCTCGTCGTTCGGGACGGCTGCCTCTGGATGCGGTCGCTCGGCAAGCTTCGCCGAGTCGATGTGGTGCTTCGTCGAGTGGACGCCGAGTTCGCCGATCCACTGGACTTGCGCCCGGACTCGCATCTGGGTGTGGTGGGACTGGTCGAGGCGCTGCGGCGGGGTGCTGTCAGTGTGGTCAACACCCTCGGCAGTGGGGTACTCGAGAACTCGGCACTGGTTCCGTTGCTGCCGGCACTCAGCAGGGCGCTACTGGACGAGGATTTGGTACTGGATTCGGTTGCCACCTATTGGGGTGGTGACCCTGATCAGCTCTCGCACATCGGCAATCGACTGCGTTCGCTGGTGCTGCGGTCGACCACGTCGCGTCGCACGGTGGTGGGACACGATCTCACGGATGCCGGAGCTCGCGACTTGTGGGATCGGATCGTTGCCGAGCCCTGGAAGTGGACCGGTCAGGAAGTACCGGAATTCTCGGTGGCTCCGGTCGGTTCGTCGATCGGCGGGGGAGCGGGAGAACAGTTGGCGGTGGCTCCCGCGCAAGTGGGGATGAGGCTGTTCACGGTCGCGCAGCGCGGTGGGTACACCCCGATGCGCGGTGGACTGGGGCAGGTGGTGATCACGGCTCCGGTCACCGATCCGCTCATCACGGTGGCCTCGAAGGACGTCTGGGTGAAGTCGCTGGAACGGGTCACGCCGGCCGATTCTGCGCCGCACACCCCGCCTGCGACGGTGGAAGAGTTGCCGCAGTACGCCGCGTCCAACGTCGATGTGGTCAGCTCACCACGTGTGCTGGGCGATCTGTTCTGGTTCGGTCGCTACACCGAGCGTGCCGAGGACATGACTCGTCTGCTGATCGCGGCGCGCGAACGTAATCAGGACTACCGGTCGATGCCGTGGTTGGAGGGCAGCGAGAGCTTGCCGATCCTGCTCGAAGCGGTCACCAAGGTCTCGCGCACCGGACCGGGTTTCCTCGACGAGAAGACCCGCGCCGACGCGATCGTCGAACTGCGTTCGCTGATGCTGTCGGCGGCACGCCTCGGATCACTGGCGCAATCGGTGGATCGAATGCAGCAGGCGGCGCGCGCGGTGCGCGATCAGCTGTCGAACGACACCTGGGCCGTGCTCAACCGCATCGACACCGCGCTCGAAGAATTGGCGGAGTCCCCGGTCAACAACGGTGCCCAACTGGCCGCGTCGCAGTCGAGCGTGCTGCGGGGTCTGCTCGCGGTGTCCGGGTTGGCGTCGGAGTCGATGGTTCGAGATGCCGGCTGGTACCTGATGGACGCGGGCAAACGGATCGAACGTGGCCTGCAACTGACAGCTCTGCTGTCGGCAACCCTCAGCCACGCCCTCACACCGTCCACGGAACAGGCCGTCATCGATTCGGTGTTGTCTGCGGCCGAGTCCTCGGTGATCTATCGCCGACGCAACAGCGGCCGGGCGCGTCCGGCGGCTGTTGCGCAGCTGCTGTTGTTCGACGAGGGAAATCCGCGAGCGTTGGTGTATCAGCTCGATCGTCTACGCGACGACCTCGGATCGCTGCCCGACGCCTCGGGTACCTCACGGCCCGAGCAACTCGTCGAGCAGATGCGGGTGCGGTTGCGGCGAGTGGACCCGGGCGATCTGGAATCGGTCGACGCCAACGGTCGCCGGATCGACCTGATCGAGTTGGTGGACGGCATCCACGATTCCCTCGAAGAGCTGTCTCGCGTGGTCCTCGCGACGCACATGTCGTTGCCGGGTGGCACGCAGCCGCTGTGGGGTAGCTCGAACATTCGAACTGCGAACGGGGTGCGGTGATGAGCCGTCGGTACCGAATCAAGCACATCACGACCTATACCTACTCCGATCGCGTCTCCTCGTCGTACGGGCGAGGATTTCTCGCGCCGCGAGACATGGATGGGCAACACTGCACGGAGAAATCGGTCACCGTGGAACCTGCGCCGACCGATCAGTCCTTCGGGGTCGACGTCTACGGCAACGAGGACGTGTACTTCCACGTGACGCACGATCACGAGAAACTGGTGGTGACGGCGGACTCGCTGGTGGAGGTCTATCCGCGGCCGGTGGACGAGACCACGTCGTGGCCGGCGACCGCGCCGTGGGAGTCCGCTCGGATGACGCTGTTCGACCCGACCGTGCCGGCGGATTCGGCCCGGGCATCCGCGGTGGAGTTCGCTCTGGATCTTCCCACTCCGGAGATCACCGACGAGGTGCGCGCGTATGCCGCGCCCAGCTTCCGGCCCGGTCGACCGCTGGCGGACGTCATCGTCGATCTGACGCATCGCATTTTCACGGACTTTCGGTATCTGTCCGGTTCCACGACGGTCTCGACCACCGTGGTCGATGTGCTCTCCGCGCGTTCGGGTGTGTGCCAGGACTTCGCCCGACTGGCCATTGCCTGCCTGCGGTCGCAGGGTCTCGCCGCGAGGTACGTGTCGGGATATCTTGCGACCGAACCTCCGCCGGGGAAGGAACGGATGATCGGCGTCGATGCGACCCACGCGTGGGCTGCGGTGTGGATGCCGAACGATCGGTGGCTCGCTTTCGACCCCACCAACGACCAATTGGTCGACGAGCGGTACGCGACGGTGGCGTGGGGGCGTGACTACGCCGATGTGCCACCCCTGCGCGGGGTCATCTACACCGAGGCGGAGGAGAGCACTATCTCCGTGTCGGTGGACGTTGCACCGCAGTAGCGAACCCTGCATAATTCGATGGTTGGGGGGTAACCGACCATCTGGTCGAATCTGGGAATGTGACGTGCGAAAAGCCGCAAAACGGACAATCGTGTCCCATTCGTAGTCGTCGACTCAGCACAGAAGATCGCAGCGAACGGGTAGCTTGGACATCGATGACCGCAACACTGGCAGACCCTGTATCAGAGGTAGTAGCAGCAGCACAGCGCCTCCTCGCCAAGCGCACCGGAGCTCCGGTGACGCTGATCGACCCGGTGAATCTCGGCGGTAGCGGCCAGGCGATCGTATTGCGAGTCAAGGTCTCCGAGAACCCCTTTCAGTTGCCCCGCACCTTGGTGCTCAAGCAAGTACGCGATGTGGCCGGCGAGTCGGAATTACATACCGAGTTGGCCGACATCGCAGGGTCGAGTGCATTCCTGCGGGAGGCGGCCTCGTATCAGTTCGCCAACGCACTGGCCACCGACAGCAGGCCGGGGCCGGAACTGCACGCCTACGATCTCGACGCGCGGTTGCTCGTACTCAGCGACCTCGGTGACGCCAGCCCCATCACCACTCTGTTGCGAAACTCGGACGAGGCCGCAGTGACCAACTCGCTGATGGCGATGGCCCAGGCGCTCGGTCGGATGCATGCCGCGACCGTCGGCCGCGAGGACGATTTCGCAGCGCTCCTCCGTCGCGTCGGCCAACCCGACACCACGGACGGAATCTCCGCGCAGATTCCCGATGCACTTACCGAGGTTCCCGAATTGTTGGCGGGCTTGCCCGGGGTGGGTCCCACCCCTGATGCGCTTCTCGATCGCGTATCTCGTAGCGGAAGGCTGTTCGCGCACGGCACCTTCCGCGCATTCAGCCCGTCCGATCTGTGTCCCGACAACATCATCGTCAACGACGAAGGTGTCCGTTTTCTCGATTACGAGTGGGGCGGATTCCGCGACGCCACCCTCGACATCACCTATGCCCTGGCCTCTTTCCCGGGGTGCCTGTGCAGCTTCGAGCTCACGCACGAACGTGAGCAGGCGATGATCGATGCATGGCGTTCGGAGGTCGTCGGGATCTGGCCTGCACTGGCCGACGACACCGCCCTGGCGAGCAAGATCCTCGACGCGCGGCTGATCTGGGTATGGCTGACCACCTACTGGTTCCTGCCCGACGACCACACGCGCATCGCCGCGGCGCGGGCGCACCACCTGTCGGTTCCACGGTCGCAGGCGCTCGTTTCTCGGTGGGCGGTGCTGGCCGACAGCGCCGAGCGTGCCGGTGAGACCGGCATCGCCGAGTACGCAGCATCGGTCGCGACCGCGTTGCGGGCGAAGTGGGAGCGGTAGCCACGACGTCGTTCGCATTCTCGACAGCGCGATCGGTAGCGTTCGACCGGTGAGTGGCGGCTTCGGAAGTGACATGTCGGGCAGTGATGTTTCGAGCAGCGACGACCCCGGCGATGGTCTCTTCGACACCCCAGCACCCCCGGAGACGACGATCGAAGAGTCGCGCCCGACCTCGACCTACGTCCGGCCCGACGCGCCGCTGGCGGTGAGAATGCGTCCGACGACCCTCGACGAGGTGGTCGGACAATCTCATCTACTGGCTCCCGGGGCGCCGCTGCGTCGGCTCGTCGAGGGATCCGGTGCGTCCTCGGTGATGCTCTACGGTCCGCCGGGAACCGGAAAGACGACGCTCGCGTCGTTGATCTCCGGGGCCACCGGACGCAAGTTCGAGGCGTTGTCGGCCCTGTCGGCGGGCGTGAAGGAAGTGCGTAACGTCATCGAACTCGCGCGACGCCGGTTGCTGTCGGGTGAGCAGACGGTGCTGTTCATCGACGAGGTGCACCGCTTCTCCAAGACGCAGCAGGACGCGTTGCTCGCAGCCGTCGAGAATCGAATCGTGTTGCTGGTGGCGGCGACCACCGAGAACCCCTCGTTCTCGGTGGTGTCGCCTCTGCTGTCGCGGTCTTTGGTGTTGCAGTTGCAGCCGCTGGGGACCGGGGACATCGAATTGCTGTTGACCCGCGCCGCCAACGACCCGCGTGGGCTGGACGGGGCGGTGACCATCGCCGAGGACGCGATGGACCACCTCGTGCGGCTCGCGGCCGGGGACGCCCGCCGAGCGTTGACGGCGCTGGAAGCGGCAGCGGGCGCCGCAACCGACGGAACCCTGGACCTCGCGACGGTCGAGGCCAGTGTCGACAAGGCCGCTGTGCGCTACGACCGCGACGGCGACCAGCACTACGACGTGATCAGTGCGTTCATCAAGTCGATCCGAGGGTCCGATGTCGATGCAGCGCTGCACTATCTGGCGCGCATGATCACTGCGGGCGAGGACGCGCGGTTCATTGCCCGACGGTTGGTGGTGCACGCCAGCGAGGACATCGGGATGGCTGATCCGACTGCACTGCAGACGGCCACGGCCGCGGCGAACGCCGTGCAGATGATCGGCATGCCCGAGGCGCGGTTGGCGCTTGCGCAGGCCACGATCCACCTGGCCACTGCACCGAAATCGGGTGCGGTGATCGCAGCTCTCGGTGCGGCCATGGCCGATGTAGCGGCCGGAAAGTCGGGATCGGTACCGCCGCATCTCCGCGACGGTCACTACAAGGGAGCCCAGGGGTTGGGGAATGCCGTCGGGTATCGGTATCCGCACAGCAGTCCCGGCGGGGTCCTCGGTCAGCAGTACCCTCCGGACGAGTTGGTCGGTGTGAACTACTACGAGCCCACCGAGCACGGTGCCGAGCGCGAAATTGCGACCAGGGTGGGCAAACTCCGTCGGATCATCCGGGGCCGATAGGCCCTCGAGTCGGCACAGGGTCCGACGACGCTAACCTGTATCAGTGCAGACCCATGAGATCCGCAGGCGTTTCCTCGACCATTTCGTGAAGGCGGGGCACACCGAAGTACCCAGTGCATCGTTGATTCTCGACGACCCGAACCTGCTGTTCGTCAATGCCGGCATGGTTCCCTTCGTGCCGTTCTTCCTCGGTCAGCAGACGCCCCCGTACAAGACCGCGACGAGCGTCCAGAAATGCGTCCGCACCCTCGACATCGAGAACGTGGGCATCACTACCCGCCACAACACGTTCTTTCAGATGGCCGGCAACTTCTCGTTCGGCGACTACTTCAAGCGCGACGCGATTCGGCACGCCTGGTCGTTGTTGACCGACAGCGTGGAGGACGGCGGATACGGGTTCGACCCCGAGCGTATCTGGGCCACTGCATATCTCGACGACGACGAGGCAATCGAACTCTGGAAGGAAATCGCCGGGCTGCCCGACGAGCGAATTCAACGCCGCGGAATGGCCGACAACTACTGGTCCATGGGCATTCCGGGACCCTGTGGCCCGTGCTCCGAGATCTACTACGACCGCGGACCCGAGTTCGGTGCCGAGGGCGGCCCTGAGGCCGACGAGGATCGGTACATCGAGATCTGGAACCTCGTGTTCATGCAGAACGAGCGCGGTAAGGGGATCAGCAAGGACGACTTCGAGATCCTCGGTCCGCTGCCGAAGCAGAACATCGACACCGGCATGGGCGTCGAGCGCGTTGCGTTTCTGCTGCAGGGCGTGGACAACGTCTACGAGACCGACCTCGTTCGCCCGGTGATCGCCAAGGCCGAGGAACTCTCGGGACGCGCATACGGTGCGAATCACGACGACGACGTACGTTTCCGCGTCATCGCCGATCACGCACGCACCGCCGCGCTGCTCATCTCCGACGGCGTCAACCCCGGCAACGACGGTCGCGGCTACGTGCTGCGCCGGTTGCTACGCCGCATCGTGCGCTCGGCGCGTCTGCTCGGTGCGCCCGACGAGACGATGGCGCAGTTCGTCACTGTGGTGCGTGACACGATGGCGGAGTCCTACCCGAACCTGGTCACCGACTTCGACCGCATTCTGACCGTCGCAGTGGGGGAGGAGACGGCATTCCTCAAGACGCTCACCTCGGGTTCGCGATTGTTCGAGGGCGCGGCAGAGGCGGTCAAGGCGTCGGGCGCGAAAAAGATCGGCGGTGCCGAAGCGTTCGCGCTGCACGACACGTACGGGTTCCCGATCGATCTGACGCTCGAGATGGCCGCGGAGGCGGGTCTTTCGGTCGACGAGGACGGTTTCAGGTCGTTGATGGCCGAGCAGCGCAACCGGGCCAAGGACGACGCCCGCGCCCGCAAGCATGCACATGCCGACCTCACGGTCTACAAGGATTTCGTCGACGGTTCGCCGACCGAGTTCACCGGATTCGACGAACTCGGTTCCGAGGCAACGGTATTGGCGTTGATCTCGAACGGAGTTCGCGTTCCGACCGCAGTTGCGGGCGAGAGCATCGAGATCATCCTCGACCGCAGCCCGCTCTACGCCGAATCCGGTGGACAGATCGCCGACATCGGCACCATCACCGCGCCTGGCCTCGATGTCAAGGTCAACGACGTGCAGAAAATCGCCAAGAAGGTCTGGACGCACAAGTCGGTGGTCGAGTCGGGTCAGATCACCGAGGGTGACACCGTCCACGTCGACGTCGACCACGCCTGGCGCAAAGGCGCGACTCAGGGCCATTCGGGTACCCACATGGTGCACGCTGCTTTGCGGCAGGTCCTCGGGCCGAACGCGACACAGGCGGGATCGCTCAACAAGCCCGGCTACCTCCGGTTCGACTTCTCGTGGCAGGGCGCGCTCTCGGAGGCGCAGCGCGACGACATCGAGAACGTCGCCAACGATGCGGTGGGCTCCGATTTCGCGGTCAACACCCTGGTCACCGACCTCGACAGTGCCAAGAAGATGGGCGCGATGGCCCTGTTCGGCGAGAACTACGGCGACGAAGTGCGCGTCGTCGAGATCGGCGGACCGTTCTCGATGGAACTGTGCGGTGGTACGCACGTGCAGCACTCGTCGCAGATCGGCCCGGTCACCATCCTGGGTGAATCGTCGGTCGGGTCCGGCGTGCGCCGCGTCGAGGCATTCGTCGGCCTCGATTCGTACCGCTATCTCGCCAAGGAACGCGCGTTGCTCGCAGGCATCGCGTCGTCGCTCAAGGTGCCTTCCGAGGAAGTGCCGGCGCGCATCGAGACTCTGGTCGAGCGTCTTCGCGTCGCCGAGAAGGAGCTCGACGCGGTCAAGGCGGCGGCGGTACTGGCCTCGGCGGGCGAGTTCGTCGGAAAGGCCGAGCGGTTCGGCGATGTTCGCGCGGTGGTCGCGCAGGCACCCGACGGTGTCGGCGGCAACGACCTGCGCACCCTGGTGACCGATATTCGTGGACGCCTCGGTGCGGATGCGGCCGTCGTGGTGCTGTTCGGCACGGTCGGCGGCAAGGTCCCGTTCGTGGTGTCGACCAACAAGGCTGCCCAGGATGCGGGTGTCGCCGCCGGTGACCTGGTGGCGGCCTTCGGTCCGAGCATCGGTGGCCGAGGTGGCGGTAAGCCCGAACTGGCGCAGGGGTCGGGGTCGGACGTCGCCGGAATCGCCGCCGGTATCGACGCTGCCCGGGCCCGACTGTCCGAACTCACGTCTCGCTGACGAGTATGGCCAACCTGGGGCGTGGCCCCGATCGGCCCGGCGTCGACGATCCGGGCCGGGGCCGGCGAATCGGTATCGACGTCGGCAGCGTTCGTATCGGAATCGCGTCCAGCGATCCCGACGGTGTGCTCGCGACGCCGGTCGAGACGGTGCCGCGCTCGAAGATCAAGGGTCCCGATGCCCCGGACGTGGTACGCGTCGCGGAGATCGTGGCCGAGTACGAAGCCGTCGAGATCGTGATCGGCCTGCCCCGCACACTTCGCGGTGAGCGCGGCAGTGCCGTCGATGCCGCCGAGAGATTCGGGCGTTCCCTGCACAGACGGTTGGGCGACGTGCCGATTCGAATGGCCGACGAGCGACTGACTACCGTGAGTGCGTCGCGTGCACTACGGGACAGCGGTGTGCGGGCCAAGAATCAACGATCGGTGATCGATCAGGCTGCGGCGGTGGCGATATTGCAGGGCTGGCTCGACGAGCGCCGTGCCGTGTCGACTCGCGGTGCTGCCGATCGCGCGGTCTCGGATGACGCGGTCTCGGATCACGCAGGGACGAATTCAGGATCGACGGAGGTCGACGAGTGAACAACCATGGGTCCTTCGATCGGGACCGGCGACATGCGCGCTCCGACGAGGCGCACACCGATCCGATCGGGTATCGCGTGGACGAGGGCAGCGACTTCGATCGCCGTATGAACGGCCGTCCGCGGCCGCCGCAACGGCACGAACCGCACCCCACGCCTGCACCTGGCGCAGATCGCGAACGCGACCGTACTGCGCGCTCGGATTCCGAGCGCGGCGCGGAGCCGCGGGAGGTGGGCCGCAGCCGTGCCGCGAGCCGCAGGGACCGTGCCGCGTCCACTCGCAAGCGTCGCGGCCGAATCGTGGCATTGGCGCTCGGGTTGGTGCTGATCGTCGCAGTTGCAGGCGGAGGGTATTTCGCAGTGAGCAAATTCGGGAATCGCACGACCCCGAATGCAGACTTCGCGGCCGGGTCCTCCGGTGACGGCGTCGTGATTCAGGTTCATCCCAACGACACCGCCCAACAAATCGGTACCGAGGCAGCGGACAAGGGTGTCGTCGCCAGCTCGGGGGCATTCCTCGAAGCTGCGATTGCGAACAACGCCATCACTTCGGTCCAACCGGGCTTCTACCTGCTCACCAGTAACGTGCCCGCCTCGCGAGCGGTGAGCGAACTGGTGGACCCCGCCTCCCGGGTGGGCAACATGGTCATCTCGGAGGGACGTCAGCTGCACGACGCGCGCGACGTGAACACCGGTGCCGTCAAGAAGGGCATCTACACGCTGATCTCCGAGGCGAGCTGCGTGGATCGAACGGGGAGCGGCACTCCGGCATGCGTGAGCTACGACGACCTCAATGCGGCCGGAGCAGTGGACGACCCAGCGGCCCTGGGCGTTCCCGCCTGGGCTACCGATCGCGTCGAGGGAGTTCCGGACCGCGATCGTCAGCTCGAAGGCCTGATCGCAGCGGGAACCTGGGATTTCGATCCCAGTGCCGCACCCGCCGACATCTTGAAGCAGCTGGTGTCCGAGAGTGCCACTCGCTACGAGGACACCGGGATTCTCACCGCGGGCACCAACTCCGGGCTCACTCCGTACGACACTCTGGTCGCTGCATCTCTCGTCGAGCGGGAGTCCCTGCCGCAGGATTTCAGCAAGGTGGCCCGGGTGATTCTCAACCGGCTCGCGGTTCCGCAGAAACTCGAGTTCGACTCGACGGTCAACTACTCGCTCGACACGACCGAGGTGGCCACCACCGACGCCGACCGGGCGCGTGTAACCCCGTGGAACACCTACGCCAGCGAAGGGTTGCCGGCAACGCCTATCTCCTCACCGAGCATCGGTGCGGTGCAAGCCGTCGAGGCACCCGCCGACGGTGACTGGTTGTACTTCGTGACCATCAATCAGGCGGGTGAAACGCTGTTCACCCGAAGCTACGAGGAACACCTCGCGAACATCGCGAAGGTCGAACCAGGCTTCCTCGACAGCGGGCGCTGACGTGCGGGCCGCAGTCCTCGGAAGCCCCGTCGAACACTCGAAATCGCCGCTACTGCACCGCGCTGCGTACCGCGCCCTCGGTCTCGACGGCTGGACGTACGACCGAATCGAGTGCACCGGTGAGCAGCTGCCGGGCATGCTCGACGGTTTCGGTCCCGAATGGGTCGGGGTGTCCGTCACGATGCCAGGCAAGGTCGCTGCCTTGAACTACGCCGGCGAACGCACCGAACGGGCGGTGTTGGCCGGCTCGGCGAACACACTGGTGCGCACGGCTTCGGGCTGGCGGGCCGACTGCACCGACGTGGACGGAATCGTGGGTGCCCTACGCGGTGCGGGGGTCGTCGACCTGTCTGGTAGTTCCGTGACGGTGGTCGGAGCCGGGGGAACGTCACGGCCGGCGATCGTCGCCCTGGCCGGGTTGGGGGCTGCCGCCGTCACCGTCGTCGCGCGCTCGGCCGACCGGGCGTCGGACACGCTCAGGTGCGCCGTCTCCGCAGGACTGCGCGCTGAGTTCGCAGACATGACCGATCCCCGTCTCGCTGCCATCGCGAGTGCATCGGCCGTACTGGTCAGCACAGTGCCTGCGGCCGGAGCCGCACACATCGCTACTGAACTCGCCCACGCGCCGTTGGTGCTCGACGCCATCTACGATCCCTGGCCGACGCCGCTGGCAGCCGCGGTGGAGCAGGCCGGTGGAACTGTTGTCGGTGGCCTCGCAATGCTGCTCGAGCAGGCGTACGGGCAAGTCGAGCAGTTCACCGGCGAGCCGGCACCCCGGGCGGTCATGCGTGCTGCATTGGCCACTGCCGAGTGAGTACGACTTCCCGGTAGTCCACAGCCAGCGGGTTGTCCACAGCCAGCGGGTTGTCCACAGGGCAATCCGCGATCAGGTGTTTTCCCGTGGCCGGCCGTGAGAGGGATGCGACCCTTCGGGCCATGTTCGGTCTGTGTGCAGCGTCGGTGATCGGTGCCGTTGCCGGGGTAGCGATGCGATTCGGTCTGGTCCGGTGGGATCCACGGTTTCTGCCGTTGTTGTCCGCGGTGGGTACCGGATGGGTCTGGTGGCGGTTCGGTGGGACCACCTACTGGGTTCCACTGTGCGTGCTGACATGGTGGTTCGTTGCGCTCAGTGCCATCGACCTACGGCGTCGCCGGTTGCCGAACGAATTGACGATCCCGGGTGCGATCGTGGTCACGACGATGCTCGTGTCGGTGGGGTCGGCGAGGGCATTGCTCGGCGGAGTTCTACTGTTCGCGATCTACCTCGTCGTGCACCTTCTCGCGCCGTCTGCGTTCGGTGCCGGGGACGTGAAGCTGGCGTGGTCGTCGGGCTCGATCGCAGCTCTCGGCGGTGGGGAAGGATGGGTGATCGCGGCGCTCTCGGCACCACTGGCAACTGCCGTGGTGGGATCGATCGTCGCTGCCGTCGGGCACAGTCGGGCACGTATCCCGCACGGCCCGTCCATGTGCGCGGCGACCCTGCTGGCATCCGCAGCTTGCCTGACGTGAAAAGATGTTCGAGTGCTGCGCTGGATAACTGCCGGAGAATCCCACGGACCCGCTCTCGTCGCCATTCTCGAAGGAATGGTCGCGGGAGTCGAGGTGACCTCGGACGATATTGCCTCCCAACTCGCCCGCCGTCGTCTCGGTTACGGCCGCGGGGCCCGAATGAAGTTCGAGGCGGACAAAGTCACGCTCACCGGCGGTGTGCGGCACGGCCGCACCATGGGCGGGCCAGTCGCGATCGAGGTCGGCAACACCGAATGGCCCAAGTGGGAGCAGGTGATGTCGGCCGATCCGGTCGACGAAGCCGTGCTTGCCGATCTCGCGCGTAACTCCCCGCTGACTCGCCCGCGCCCCGGACACGCAGATTTCTCCGGAATGCTCAAGTACGGCTTCGACGATGCGCGCCCGGTTCTCGAACGCGCGAGCGCACGCGAGACCGCAGCCCGGGTTGCCATCGGCACGGTGGCGCGCCTGTTCCTGAAGCAGGCGTTCGGCGTCGACGTGGTGTCCCATGTGATCTCCATCGGAGCATCCGATCCGTACGTGGGTCCGCCGCCTGCAGGTGACGATCTCGACGCGATCGACGCCTCCCCGGTGCGCGCGTTCGACAAGGCCGCCGAGGAGTCGATGATCGCCGAGATCGAAGCGGCGAAGAAGGACGGCGACACCCTCGGCGGTGTCGTCGAAGTCGTCGTGCACGGCCTCCCCGTCGGCCTCGGGTCGTTCGTCTCCGGGGAGCGCAAGCTCGACGCCAGGCTGGCCGCAGCGCTGATGGGAATCCAGGCCATCAAGGGTGTCGAGATCGGCGACGGTTTCGAGACCGCTCGCCGCCGCGGCAGTGTCGCCCACGACGAGATCAAGCCCGGCCCCGACGGGGTGCTGCGCTCGACCAACCGCGCAGGCGGCATCGAGGGCGGGATGACCAACGGCGAGCCACTGCGAGTGCGGGCCGCGATGAAGCCCATCTCCACGGTCCCGCGCGCGCTGGCAACAGTCGACATGAGCACCGGAGACGAAGCGGTCGCCATTCATCAGCGCTCCGACGTCTGCGCCGTTCCGGCCGCCGGTGTCGTCGCCGAGACGATGGTCGCCTTGGTGGTCGCGCAGGCAGCGTTGGAGAAGTTCGGTGGGGATTCGCTGGCGGAGACGACGAGCAACGTCGACCATTACGTGAAGGGCACCGCCGCCCGACCTCCACGATGAGCCCGTACGCGGTCCTCGTCGGACCGCCGGGAGCAGGCAAGTCGACCATCGGTAGACGGCTTGCGCAGGCGTTGAATCTGGAGCTGTTCGACACCGACGTAGCCATCGAACGAGAGACCGGTCGCACGATCGCCGATATCTTCTCCCACGACGGCGAGCCGGCATTTCGGCAGATCGAGGAGCGGATAGTGGCGGGCGCGCTGGCCTCGCACGACGGCATCGTCTCCCTCGGCGGTGGTGCAGTTCTGTCCGCTGCCACGCGCGCTCTGCTGTCGAAGCACACCGTTGTCTACCTGGAAATCAGTGTGGCAGAAGGGCTTCGGCGGACGGGGGCAAATACGGTGAGGCCACTCCTCGCCGGTCCCGATCCCCGCGCGAAGTATCAGGAACTGATGCGGTATCGGCGGCCCCTCTACCGTTCGGTGGCCACGGTGCGCGTGCGAACCGACAGTCGCAGCCCGGCCCGAGTGGTGGGCCAGCTGGTCTCGAAACTGACTGCGATCGCACCCGTGCCCGCGCGCAATGTGAACGACGAAACCCCCAGTAGATGAAGGTGATTCGATGACAGAGCCAGTGCGCGTCCAGGTCGAGACTGCCAGCCCGTACCCGGTGATCATCGGTCGAGGTCTGTTGACGGACCTGGTCGACGAGCTCGCCGGAACCGCCACCGTGGCGATCTTTCACCAGCCGCCGCTGGCCGAAACGGCCGAGGCCGTGCGTGCGGCATTGGCGGAGAAGGGAATCGACGCACACCGCATCGAGATTCCGGATGCCGAGGACGGTAAGGACCTCGCTGTGGCGGGATTCTGCTGGGAGGTGTTGGGCCGTATCGGCCTCACCCGCAGCGATGCCATCGTCAGCCTGGGCGGCGGAGCCGCGACGGACCTGGCCGGATTCGTGGCAGCAACGTGGATGCGCGGGGTCCGTATCGTGCACGTGCCGACGACGCTGCTCGCCATGGTCGACGCGGCCGTCGGCGGCAAGACGGGCATCAACACCGACGCCGGAAAGAACCTCGTCGGGTCCTTCCACGAACCGGCTGCCGTGCTGATCGACCTCGCCACGCTCGAGACCGTGCCCAAGAACGAGATCGTCTCGGGCATGGCCGAGGTGATCAAGACCGGTTTCATCGCCGATCCGAAGATTCTGGACATCATCGCAGCCGATCCGGCGGCCGCCCTCGATCCGACCGGTGACGTTCTACCGGAGTTGATCAAGCGATCGGTCGAGGTCAAGGCGAAGGTCGTGGCGGCGGATCTGCGCGAGTCGAACCTGCGCGAGATCCTGAACTACGGTCACACTCTTGCCCACGCCATCGAGCGACGCGAGCAGTACAGGTGGCGCCACGGTGCCGCCGTGTCGGTCGGTCTGGTGTTCGCGGCCGAGCTCGGACGGCTCGCCGGCCGTCTGGACGACGCCACGGCCGACAGACATCGATCGATTCTCGAATCGGTCGGCTTGCCGGTCACCTACGACGAGCACGCGTTCGGGGACCTGCTCAAGGGCATGCAGACGGACAAGAAGAATCGCGCCGGACTGTTGCGGTTCGTGGTCCTGGACGGTCTGGCCAAGCCGGGACGGCTGGAGGGTCCAGATCCGGCGCTGCTCGTCGCCGCATTCTCCGCAGTCGGTCGCGAGGCCCCGGCAACCGGTGGGTCCGCCATCATGTTGTGACACTCGGCCCCGGGCTCCGGACGAGATGAGAACGGGCGGTGAGCGACGCGTCATGCGTCGGTCACCGCCCGTGTGTTCGTAGCGGGAGTCAGGAACCGTCGGCGGTGCCGTGCCGGTTGCCGCGCTTGTCCAGTCGGGGCTTTCCGTCGGCGTCCACTGCCGAGAACACCTCGGTGTCGGCTTCGCCGTGCTCTGCAGCCCACTGAGGTTCGGAACGCGTCTGCTCGGCCTGCGATCGAGTGCCGCGACTCGACTCGGCGCGTTCCGCGCTGCCCGCATTCACCAGCTCGCGGTCGTGCGCACGGTCGGCGTCGGAGGTGGCCAGCTTCTTCTTCGCGTCGCGGTTGACGATCAGCCGACCCACGAACACCGCAATGGTGGCAACGACGAAAATGGTGAGGATGGTGAACGCTGCACCGGAAGTGAGCTCGAAGATCAGACCGTTCTGACCGAGGCTGAAGTCGACGAAGAAGTCGATGATCCAACTGAGCAGTCCAGCGAGCAATCCTGCGACGACCGCGGCCTTGAGCCACACCATCGTGAGGTCCTGGCCGTCGTCGGGATCAGGATGATTGCGTCGATCGCGGACGCCGTCGATTCCTGCCCAGACGACGATCACGAGGATCACTAGGGCATACGCCACCCATCGCAACGCCGAGCCGCTCAGCGGCCACATCGATACTGCCGCCCCCAGCAGCAATCGAACGACGGCGTTGATCAATCCCATACCTATGCCACGCACTGCCCACCCAGTCATGCGGCACAGCATATCCGCACGTAGTCGTTCATGTGGCAGGGCCCACAAAGTTCGAGTCCGATGTGTCCGGGCCCAGGCACGTCGGGGCGAGCAGTAATGTCGAGCGCATGCCTGCTGATTTCGGTGCCCGTCGTGGTGCCCTGCGAGAACTGTTGGCCGCCGACGGCCTCGATTCGATGTTGATCACCGACTTGCTGAACGTGCGTTATCTGACCGGTTTCACCGGCTCCAATGCGGCCCTGCTGGTCTCGGCGTCGGATTCGGTCGACGGTGAGAACGAGACCGTCATCTGCACCGACGGTCGGTATGTCACCCAGGTCGCCGAGCAGGTGCCGGATCTGCGTGCCGAGATCGACCGCGCATCGGCGATCCACCTCCTCCGGTCGGGAGTGTCGGGCCGTGGCGGCCGCATCGGTTTCGAGAGTCACGTCGTGACGGTCGATGCCCATCGCAGCTGGGCCGAGTTGGACGGGGGCGTCGACTTGGTGCGCGCACCCGGTGTCGTCGAGTCGCTGCGCATGGTCAAGGACGAGTTCGAGGTGGGATTGCTCCGTGACGCGTGCCGCGCTGCCGACGATGCGCTCACCCAATTACTGGCCAGGGGCAGCATTCGCGCCGGGAGAACCGAGCGTGAGGTGGCCCGCGAACTGGAATCTGCGATGCTCGACCACGGTGCCGATGCGATCTCGTTCGAGACCATCGTGGCTGCAGGCGTCAATTCCGCAGTGCCGCATCACCGACCGACGGATGCGGTGTTGGCCGAGGGTGACTTCGTGAAGCTGGACTTCGGGGCGCTCGTGGGCGGGTACCACTCCGACATGACCCGGACCTTCGTGATCGGTAGTCCGGCGCAGTGGCAGCGCGACCTGTACGAGTTGGTGCAGCAGTCGCAGACGGCGGGTCGAGAGGCGCTGGCACCAGGGGTGAACACCGCCTCGGTCGACGCGGCGTCGCGCTCGGTCATCGAGGACGCAGGGTACGGCGAGTACTTCTTGCACGGGCTCGGTCATGGCGTGGGCCTGGAAATCCACGAAGCGCCGGGAATCGCGAAGACGAGCACCGGTACACTGCTGAGCGGTGCAGCGGTCACCGTCGAGCCGGGTGTCTACTTCTCCGGTCGCGGCGGCGTTCGGATCGAGGACACACTCGTCGTTCGCGACGGGGGTCCGGAACTGCTCACCCTGACAAGCAAGGAACTCACGTCCGTCTAGCGCGCGGGCGGGAGCGAATCCCGCACGTGACCGACGGCGCGTCACGCGCACAAACGATTGAGGAGACGCGAAGCAAGTGGCTTCCACCAGCGATTTCAAGAACGGACTGGTTCTCAACCTGGAGAACCAGCTGTGGTCGATCATCGAATTTCAGCACGTCAAGCCAGGTAAGGGACCCGCATTCGTGCGGACCAAGCTCAAGAACGTGCTCTCGGGCAAGGTCGTCGACAAGACGTTCAACGCCGGTGTGAAGGTCGAGACCGCGACGGTCGACCGCCGCGACATGACGTACCTCTACCACGACGGCAGCGACTACGTGTTCATGGACGCAGACACGTACGACCAGCTCTCGATCGGTGAGGCCACCGTCGGCGACGGCGCGCGCTTCCTGCTCGAGAACCTGCGCGTTCAGGTCGCCATGCACGAGGGCGTCCCGCTGTATGTCGAGCTCCCCGTCACCGTCGAGCTCGAGGTCAAGCACACCGACCCGGGTCTGCAGGGCGACCGCTCCACCGGTGGTACCAAGCCTGCGACACTCGAGACCGGAGCCGAGATCTCTGTGCCGCTCTTCATCAACACCGGCGACAAGCTCAAGGTCGACTCGCGTGACGGCAACTACCTCGGGCGTGTGAACTCCTAACGTGTCATCGAAGAAGTCGACATCCTCCGGCGCGCAGAACGGTGCCCCCGGCGCGAAGAAGCTGGGCGCGCGTCACAAGGCCCGCAAGCGCGCGGTGGACTTTCTGTTCGAGGCAGAGGCGCGCAACGTCGATCCGGTGAACCTGGCCGCCGAGCGCATCGAGCTCGCTCGAGCCGACGACACCATCGCGCCGGTCAGCGACTACACCTCGACGTTGGTCGAGGGTGTTGCGGAGAACCTGGATCGCCTCGACGGGGTGATTGCCGATCACCTCAAGGATTGGACGCTCACGCGTCTACCTGCGGTCGACCGGGCCATCCTTCGGATTGCCGTCTGGGAGCTGTTCCATGCCACCGACGTGCCTCCCGTCGTGGCCGTCGACGAGGCCGTCGAGCTGGCCAAACAGTTGTCCACGGACGATTCGCCCGGCTTCGTCAACGGTGTGCTCGGCCAGATCGTCCTCGTGGCACCCCAGGTGCGCGCCGCCGCGGCGGCCGTATCGAGCCGTCCGCAGGTAGACACGGCCGGCGACGCCGAGAACTGATCGAACGCTCGACGGTCCTGTGACCGAACGCTCTGCGAGCCTGGTAGGTGTGGTTCGCAGAGCGTTGCTAGGCTCTACGAAGTTCTATGTCAGACATCCTTTAACGATCCGTCCAGAGAGGCGGAGAAGGAGGTCGTAGTTTGCCTGCGCCCGAAAGCTCGTCTGCGAACTCTGCCGTTCGCGAATTGCTGTCCTCGGCCGATGTGGGACGAACCATCTCCCGCATGGCTCATCAGATCATCGAGAAAACTGCGCTCGACGCTGCCGACTCGCCGCGCGTCGTCCTGTTGGGTATTCCCACTCGCGGCACCACCCTGGCCGAGCGCCTCGCCGAACGCATCGAGGCATTCTCCGGCGTGCGACCCCCGCTGGGGTCTCTCGACATCACCCTGTACCGCGACGATCTGCGGAACAAACCGCACCGCCCACTCGAGCGGACGTCGGTCCCGGTCGGCGGCGTCGACGACGCGTTGGTCGTGCTGGTCGACGACGTCCTGTTCTCGGGCAGAACAGTTCGCTCCGCGCTCGATGCGCTACGGGATCTCGGTCGTCCACGCGCCGTGCAGCTCGCGGTTCTCATCGACCGCGGCCACCGCGAACTTCCCCTCCGCGCGGACTACGTGGGCAAGAACGTCCCCACCGCGCGCACCGAGGACGTCTCGGTGTTGCTGTCCGAACACGACGGCCGCGACGGTGTCAGCCTGTCCGAGGGAGGATCGGCGCGATGAAGCATCTGCTCTCGGTCGCCGATCTCACCGTCGACTCGGCCACCGAACTTCTCGACGAAGCCGAACGCTTCGAGCAAGCGCTGCTCGGCCGCGAGGTCAAGAAGCTGCCGACGCTGCGCGGCCGCACGATCATGACGGTCTTCTTCGAGAACTCGACGCGCACTCGCGTCTCGTTCGAGGTGGCCGGCAAGTGGATGAGTGCCGACGTCATCAACGTCAGCGCCAGCAGTTCATCGGTGTCGAAGGGGGAGTCGCTCCGTGACACCGCGATGACGTTGCGCGCTGCCGGAGCCGACGCCCTCATCGTTCGACACCCGGCATCCGGTGCCGCTCACCAGATCGCTCAGTGGACTGCCGACCAAGGATCAGGTGGAGGTCCTGCCGTCATCAACGCGGGCGACGGTACGCACGAACATCCCACCCAGGCCCTGCTCGACGCTCTGACGGTTCGTCAACGTCTCGGCGACATCGCCGGCCGACGAGTCGCGATCGTCGGCGACATCCTGCACAGCCGGGTGGCGCGCTCGAACGCGATCCTGCTGGCCAAGCTCGGTGCCGAGGTGGTGCTGATCGCGCCACCGACTCTGCTTCCCGTCGGAGTGACCGGCTGGCCGGTGCGGGTGTCACACGACATCGACGCCGAACTGCCCGGATTGGACGCCGTGCTGATGCTGCGCGTCCAAGCAGAACGGATGAACGGCGGGTTCTTCCCCTCGGCTCGGGAGTACTCCATCACGTACGGGCTCTCACAGCGCCGGCTCGAGCTGCTGCCCGATCATGCCGTCGTGCTGCACCCCGGTCCGATGCTGCGCGGTATGGAGATTGCGTCGTCGGTCGCAGATTCTCCCAAAACCGCAGTCTTGCAACAGGTTACGAATGGAGTTCACGTGCGGATGGCAGTGCTGTTCCGATTGCTGGTCGGTTCGGACGGGGGCGCTTCATGACCGCATCCACGTCCTCGGTTCTGCTGCGGGGCGTCCTGCTGTACGGCGAGGGCTCCGAAACCGACGTGCTGATCCACGGCGAGGAAATCGCCGCGATCGGTGCCGACCTCGATGCCGACGGCGCGCAGGTGATCGAAGCCCGCGGCCACATTCTGCTGCCCGGATTCGTCGACATGCACACTCATCTGCGCGAGCCGGGCCGTGAGGACACGGAGACGATCGAATCCGGTTCGGCTGCTGCCGCTCTGGGCGGTTACACCGCGGTGTTCGCCATGGCGAACACCGATCCGGTTGCCGATTCGGTGGTCGTGACCGACCATGTGTGGCGCCGCGGACAGGAAGTCGGGCTCGTCGACGTCCACCCGGTCGGAGCGATCACCGTCGGGTTGAAGGGCAAGCAACTCGCCGAGATGGCCACGATGGCCGCGGGAATCGGCAGGGTGAAGATGTTCTCCGACGACGGACACTGCGTCGACGATCCGCTGATCATGCGTCGGGCGTTGGAGTACTCGAGTTCGCTCGGTGTACTCATCGCTCAGCACGCCGAGGAGCCGCGGCTCACCGTCGGTGCCGTCGCACACGAGGGGCCCACCGCCGCGCGGCTCGGACTGGCCGGTTGGCCACGCGCGGCCGAGGAATCGATCGTCGCGCGCGACGCCCTGCTCGCCCGAGACGCGGGTGCACGGGTGCATATCTGCCATGCGTCCACCGCGGGCACCGTCGAGTTGATGAAGTGGGCACGCGGACAGGGCATTTCGATCACCGCCGAGGTCACCCCGCATCATCTGTTGCTCGACGACTCGCGTCTGGAAACGTACGACGCGATCAACAAGGTGAATCCACCACTGCGCGAGAAGTCCGATGTCGACGCCCTCCGTCGAGGCCTCGCGGACGGTGTGATCGATTGTGTGGCAACCGATCACGCGCCCCACGCCGAGCAGGACAAATGCTGCGAATTCTCGATCGCACGTCCCGGCATGCTCGGACTGGAGACCGCACTGTCCATCGTGGTCGACACGATGGTGACAACCGGCCTGCTCGATTGGCGGGGTGTGGCGCGAGTGATGAGCGAGCGTCCCGCGAAGATCGTGGGATTGGCCGACCAGGGCCGGCCGATCGAGGTGGGCGAGATCGCCAACCTCACCGTGGTCGATCCGGGCGCGAGCTGGACGGTATCGGGCAAGAAGTTGGCCAGCGTCGCGCACAACACGCCGTTCGAGGACATGACCTTTTCCTCGAAGGTGACCACGACCGTGTTGCGCGGACGAATCACAGTCCGCGACGGTGCCGTAGCAAACAGAGGCGCCGTAGCAAACAGAGGCTCAGTGGCGAACAGAGCAGGGGAGTAGAGCGGTGGACAGAGTTCTGATCGTCATCGGATTCATTCTGTTCTGGGCGCTGATGATCGCGCTGATCTTCTGGGGTTGGCGAGGGCGGCAGAAGCGTCAGGAAGATCGAATCGGTGAATTCCCGGCCTTGCCCGACGATCTGGGTGCCACGCACATCGAGCCGACCACCGGCCTGTATGTCGGCAGCACCATCGCGCCGAGCTGGCAGGACCGGATCGCCGTCGGCGACATCGGCCACCGCGCCACCGGTGAACTCTCCCGATACGAGAAGGGAATTCTTCTCGATCGGAACGGCGAATCTCCCATCTGGATTCCGGCGGAATCGATTCGCGCGATCCGCACCGAACGCGGGTTGGCGGGCAAGGTCATGACCAAGGACGGGCTCCTCGTCATCCGCTGGGAGCTTCCGACGGGGACCGAGATAGATACCGGCTTCCGGGCCGACGACAAGCAGATCTACCCGGTGTGGACAGCGAGTTCCACCGGAGAAACCAAGGAGGAAACCGCGTGAGCAGCGCAGTTCTTGTTCTGGAGGACGGCCGGACATTCCGCGGCACCACATTCGGCGCACAGGGGCGCACCCTCGGCGAGGCCGTGTTCTGCACCGGAATGACGGGATACCAGGAGACACTCACCGACCCGAGTTACCACCGACAGATCGTCGTCGCGACTGCGCCGCAGATCGGCAACACCGGCTGGAACCAGGAGGACGGTGAAGCCGCCAGCGCTCAGGACCCCAACAAGATCTGGGTCGCCGGGTACGTCGTCCGAGATCCGGCCCGCCGCACCTCGAGTTGGCGCTCGACCGGGACGCTGCAGGATCAGCTCGAGGCGCAGAATGTCGTGGGCATCGCCGGAATCGACACGCGCGCTCTGGTCCGGCACCTGCGTACCCGTGGCTCGATGCGAGCGGGAGTGTTCTCGGGAGACGCGCTCGGCACCTCGGACGAGATGCTCGAGCAGGTGGTCGGTCAGCCGTCGATGCTCGGTGCCGATCTCGCCGGTGAGGTGACCACTGGAGCCGGCTACACCATCGAGCCGTCCGGCGACGCTCGATTCACCGTCGTCGCAGTCGATCTCGGTATCAAGACCAATACTCCGCGGATGTTCGCCGAGCGCGGTATCCGCGTGCACGTGGTGCCGTCGAACACCACTATCGAGCAGGTTCTGGAGCTGAACCCGGACGGTGTCTTCCTGTCCAACGGACCGGGCGACCCGGCCACGGCCGACACCAGCGTCGCGTTGACCAGAGAAGTGCTCGAGCGGAAGCTGCCCCTGTTCGGCATCTGCTTCGGCAACCAGATCTTCGGGCGGACACTCGGACGCGGCACTTACAAGATGAAGTTCGGGCACCGCGGCATGAACATCCCGGTGATCGAACACACCACCGGCCGCATCGCGATCACTGCTCAGAACCACGGATTCGCACTCGAAGGCGAAGCAGGTGAGGAGTTCGACACCGACTTCGGTCGCGCCCGGATCAGCCACACGTGCGCCAACGACGGCACCGTCGAAGGCGTCGAACTGATCGACGGGAGCGCCTTCTCCGTGCAGTACCACCCCGAGGCCGCGGCCGGTCCGCACGACGCCGCCTACCTCTTCGACCGTTTCACCAGCGTCCTTCAGGAGAAGAAGTAATGCCACGCCGCACAGACCTGAACCACGTCCTGGTCATCGGATCGGGCCCGATCGTCATCGGTCAGGCCTGCGAGTTCGACTACTCCGGCACCCAGGCCTGCCGAGTGCTGCGCGAGGAAGGCCTCCGCGTCAGCCTCGTCAACTCCAACCCGGCGACGATCATGACCGATCCCGAGTTCGCCGACGCCACCTATGTTGAGCCCATCACGGCGGAGTTCATCGAGAAGATCTTCGCCCGCGAGGCCGAGCAGGGGCACCCCATCCAAGCTGTGCTCGCCACCCTCGGTGGACAGACGGCCCTCAACGCCGCCGTCGCACTGCACGATCAGGGCATTCTCACCAAGTACGGTGTCGAGCTGATCGGTGCCGATTTCGACGCGATCCAGCGCGGTGAGGATCGACAGAAGTTCAAGGACATCGTCGCCAAGGTCGGTGGCGAGTCCGCCAAGTCGGCTGTCTGCTACACGATGGACGAAGTGCGCGAGACCGTTGCCGAGCTCGGCTTCCCGGTTGTCGTGCGTCCGTCGTTCACCATGGGCGGTCTCGGATCGGGGTTGGCTTACAACGACGAGGATCTGACCCGGATCGCGGGCGGCGGCCTGGCGGCCTCGCCCACCGCGAACGTCCTCATCGAGGAGTCCATCCTCGGTTGGAAGGAATACGAGCTCGAGCTCATGCGCGACGGCCGCGACAACGTGGTCATCGTCTGTTCCATCGAGAACGTGGACCCGGTCGGCGTGCACACCGGCGACTCGGTGACCGTCGCACCCGCGATGACGCTGACCGACCGCGAGTACCAGAAGATGCGCGATCTCTCCATCGACATCCTGCGTGAGGTGGGCGTCGACACCGGCGGCTGCAACATCCAGTTCGCGATGGATCCGGCCGACGGCCGACTCGTTGTCATCGAGATGAATCCACGCGTGTCGCGCTCGTCGGCGCTGGCGTCGAAGGCCACCGGTTACCCGATCGCGAAGATGGCCGCCAAGCTGGCCATCGGCTACACCCTCGACGAGATCGTCAACGACATCACCCGCGAGACCCCGGCGTGCTTCGAGCCGACCCTGGATTACGTGGTCGTCAAGGCACCGCGGTTCGCGTTCGAGAAGTTCCCCGGAGCCGACGGCACGCTGACCACGACGATGAAGTCCGTCGGTGAGGCGATGTCCATCGGCCGCAACTTCACCGAGGCGTTCGGCAAGGTGATGCGCTCGCTCGAAACCAAGCGCGCGGGGTACTGGACCGGCCCCGAGGTCGAGGCAGAGAGCCTCGACGCGCTGCTGAAGGACCTGTCCGTTCCTCAGGACGGTCGGATGTACGGAATCGAGAAGGCGTTCGCGATGGGTGCCACTCTCGAGCAGCTCTTCGAGGCGACCAAGATCGATCCGTGGTTCCTCGATCAGTTCCAACAGATCCACGAACTCGGCGTCCAGGTTCGCGAGGCGGCCGAGTTCGACGAGGCGCTGTTGCGACAGGCGAAGTACCACGGGCTGTCCGACCGCCAGATCGCCGCATTGCGACCCGAACTCGACGGCGAGGACGGTGTGCGTGCGCTGCGTGACGAGCTCTGCGTGCACCCGGTGTACAAGACCGTCGACACCTGTGCGGCGGAGTTCGAGGCCAAGACCCCGTACCACTACGGCACCTACGAGCTCGACCCCGAAGCCGAGACCGAGGTTGCCCCGCAGCCGGACCGGCCCAAGGTCCTGATCCTCGGATCCGGTCCCAACCGTATCGGTCAGGGCATCGAATTCGACTACAGCTGTGTGCACGCGGCGCTGACGCTGTCCGAGGCCGGCTACGAGACGGTCATGGTCAACTGCAACCCTGAGACCGTCTCCACCGACTACGACACCGCCGATCGCCTGTACTTCGAGCCGCTGACCTTCGAGGACGTTCTCGAGGTGTACCGGGCCGAGGCCGCCTCGGGAACGGTGCGCGGGGTGATCGTGCAGCTGGGCGGCCAGACTCCGCTGGGCCTGGCGAAGCGGCTGAAGGCCGCGGGCGTTCCTATCGTCGGAACATCCCCCGAGGCCATCGATCTCGCCGAGGACCGTGGTGAGTTCGGCAAGGTCCTCGACGCGGCCGGGCTGCCCGCTGCCAAGTACGGCACGGCGACCACGTTCGACGGGGCCCGCGAGATCGCGTCGGGTATCGGCTACCCGGTACTGGTCCGTCCGTCGTACGTACTCGGCGGACGCGGGATGGAAATCGTGTACGACGAGGCGTCTCTCGCGACGTACATCTCCAACGCGACGGAGATCTCGGACGATCGCCCGGTTCTGGTCGACCGCTTCCTCGAAGATGCTGTCGAGATCGACGTCGACGCGCTGTGCGACGGCACCGAGGTGTACATCGGCGGCATCATGGAGCACATCGAGGAGGCCGGCATCCACTCCGGCGACTCGGCGTGCGCGCTGCCGCCCATCACACTCGGCAAGACCGACCTCGAGAACGTGCGGCGATCCACCGAAGCCCTCGCGAAGGGAATCGGTGTTCAGGGCCTGCTGAACGTGCAGTACGCGCTCAAGGACGACATTCTGTACGTCCTCGAAGCCAACCCCCGTGCGAGCCGGACGGTGCCGTTCGTGTCGAAGGCAACCGCCGTGCAGCTGGCGAAGGCCTGTGCACGGGTGATGTTGGGGGAGAGCATCGCCGAACTTCGGACTGCGGGAATCCTGCCGGAGACCGGAGACGGTGGCACCGTCCCGGCCGGAGCTCCCATCGCCGTCAAGGAAGCGGTGTTGCCGTTCAACAGGTTCCGCCGCGCGGACGGCACCGGCGTCGACACTCTGCTCAGCCCCGAGATGAAGTCCACCGGTGAGGTGATGGGAATCGACTTCGATTTCGGTACCGCCTTTGCCAAGAGCCAGACCGCCGCATACGGATCGTTGCCCGCAGGTGGCGCGGTGTTCGTATCGGTGGCAAACAAGGACAAGCGCTCGCTGATATTCCCGGTGAAGCGGCTCGCGGATCTCGGATTCACCGTCCTGGCAACCGAAGGCACCGCAGATGTGCTGCGGCGCAACGGAATCAAGTGCGAGCAGGTGTACAAGCAGTCGGGCGAGGACGTCCCGGAGGGCGAGCAGACCATCGTCGACCGCATCCAGGCCGGCGACATCGCGATGGTGATCAATACCCCGTACGGCAACTCCGGTCCCCGCGTCGACGGGTACGAGATTCGCAGCGCGGCAGTGGCACAGAACATCCCGTGCATCACCACGGTGCAGGGTGCGTCGGCGGCAGTGCAGGGCATCGAGGCCGGTATCGCCGGTGGAATCGGTGTTCGCTCGCTCCAGGACCTGCATGCGGGACTGAAGGAAGGTCTGGTCGTGCCATGAGTCATCTCGGTTGGTCGGATCGGTTGCGTTCGGCGGTGAGTGCGCGCGGTCGGCTCTGCGTCGGCATCGATCCACATCCAGCCCTGCTCGACGCCTGGGAGTTGCCCCGCTCGGCCGACGGTCTCGAGGTGTTCGCCGAGCTGTGCGTCGAGGCGTTCGTCGGCGAAGTCGCGATCGTCAAGCCGCAGGTGGCGTTCTTCGAGGCATACGGATCCGCGGGGTATGCGGTTCTCGAGCGCACCGTCAGTGTGTTGCGCGACGCCGGCACCCTGGTGATCGCCGATGCCAAGCGCGGCGATATCGGCACGACGATGGATGCATACGCGCAGGCGTGGCTCGAGCCCGAGTCGCCGTTGTCGTCGGATGCGGTCACGGTGTCGCCGTACCTGGGCTTCGATTCTCTGAGCGAGACTGTCGAGCGCGCGGTGCAACACCAGCGCGGGCTGTTCGTGCTGGCTCGAACCTCGAATGCGGAGGGTTCGGCCTTACAGCAGGCGGCGACATCGAACGGCGGGTCGGTGGCTCAGTCGATCGTCGACGCGGCGGCGACGCGTAATCGCGTCGATGCCGACACAGTGGGCTTGGTCGTCGGTGCGACGCGTGACCACGGTCTCGATCTGTCGGATTACACCGGACCGATCCTCGCGCCGGGTCTGGGAGCGCAGGGAGCGACGGTGGCCGATCTCGCGGAGATCTTCCGTGATTCGCGTGAGCTGTTGCTGCCCAACTCGTCTCGGGGTGTCCTGGCCGCAGGCCCGTCGGTGACGGCATTGCGCGATGCGGCGACGCGGTTGCGCGACGAGATCGAAGCCGGTCTCGCATAGTCGACGCTGCTGCGCTCCGGCACTCGGGGGCGAGTTAGCGGTGAACGCGAGTCGTCGGTACGGTCGCTAGCGCTGCCGACGAACAGTGCAGATCGCCAGTGACCGCGGTCCGTGGCAGTGGTACACCGATGGTCGACGTGCCGACAGCGATCGTGTGCGTCGTACCACCCAGAACGAGAAGACGGAGGAACCGACAGTGGCCCTTCCCCAGTTGACCCCCGAGCAGCGTGCCGCTGCCCTCGAGAAGGCAGCGATCGCACGGAAAGCGCGCGCCGAGCTCAAGGAGCGACTCAAGCGTGGCGGCACCGATCTCAAGCAGGTGCTCAAAGATGCCGAGACGGACGAGATTCTCGGAAAGATGAAGGTGTCCGCGTTGCTCGAGGCGTTGCCCAAGGTAGGCAAGGTCAAGGCCGCGGAGCTGATGACGGAATTGGAGATCGCACCGACGCGTCGCCTTCGTGGTCTCGGAGATCGGCAGCGCAAGGCGCTGCTGACGAAGTTCGATTTCGAGGCCTGACCACAGTGGCTGACACTGCGACTTCATCGGCCCCATCGAACGAGCGGGGTCGATTGGTGGTGCTCTCCGGTCCCTCGGGCGTCGGCAAGTCCAGTGTTGTTCGGCTCGTGCGCGCGGCGTTGCCCGAGCTCGTGTTCAGCGTGTCGGTCACGACTCGGTCACCCCGACCCGGTGAGACCGACGGACAGGATTATCACTTCGTCTCCGCCGACGAGTTCGACCGGATGATCGCCGACGGCGAGCTGCTCGAGTGGGCGAGCATCCACGGTGGCCTGCAGCGGTCCGGCACTCCGGCCGCGCCCGTCGAGGCCGCTCTCGAGGCGGGCAGTCCGGTTCTGCTCGAGCTCGACCTGGCGGGTGCCCGGGCGGTGCGCGTGTCCAAACCAGAGGCTCTACTGGTCTTCATGGCTCCGCCCACATGGGAAGACCTCGTCTCCCGGTTGGTCGGACGCGCGACCGAGGAAAGCGCGGCCACGGAGCGTCGACTGGAGACAGCGCGGGTGGAATTGGCCGCGCAGGACGAGTTCGACACAGTGGTTGTCAATACCGATGTCGACCATTCGTGCGAACAGTTGGTATCCTTGTTGGTCGGTAGGTCGTCGGTCGGCAACAGCTGACCATTCCCACGGCGCACGAGGCCCCGACCAGCTAGTTCGTAGCACCAACGATGCAATTTCAGGAGATCATCAGTGAGCAGCATTTCAGCGGCCGTTTCCGACTTCGACGGACGCAGCGCTCTGCCGGCCTACGACACGCCGCTCGGCATCACGAATCCGCCCATCGACGAGTTGCTTGCCCGCACCTCGTCCAAGTACGCATTGGTCATCTACGCAGCCAAGCGCGCACGCCAGATCAACGACTACTACAACCAGCTCGGTGACGGCATCCTCGAGTACGTGGGACCCCTGGTCGAGCCAGGCCTGCAGGAGAAGCCGCTGTCGATCGCACTGCGAGAGATCCATGCAGATCTCCTCGAGCACACCGAAGGCGAATAAGAACCTCACAGAGGACATCTGACTTGCATGTCGTCGTCGGAGTAGGCGGAGGTATCGCCGCCTACAAGAGTTGTTCGCTCATTCGCAGCTTCACCGAGAGCGGGCATCGGGTTCGAGTGATTCCGACCGAATCCGCGCTCGAGTTCGTCGGACGTGCGACGTTCGAGGCACTCTCCGGCCAACCTGTGCACACCGGCGTCTTCGCGGACGTTCCGGAAGTTCCTCACGTGCGTCTGGGCCAGGAGGCGGACCTCGTCGTCGTGGCACCGGCCACCGCGGACCTGATGGCCCGGATAGCAGGAGGGCGTGCGGACGACCTGCTCACCGCAACTCTTCTCACTGCCCGCTGCCCGGTTGTTCTCGCACCGGCGATGCACACCGAGATGTGGGAGCACCCGGCCACTGTCGCCAACGTCGCCACGCTTCGATCGCGTGGCACACACGTTATCGAGCCGGCGTCCGGGCGGTTGACCGGACGCGACACCGGTTCGGGTCGGCTTCCGGAACCGGACGAGATATTCGCACTGTCGATGCTCGTGAGCGAGAGAGCCGATGCGCTGCCACGAGATCTCGAGGGGCGTCGTGTTCTGGTGTCCGCCGGAGGCACCCGTGAGCCCCTCGACCCGGTTCGTTTTCTGGGTAATCGGAGTTCGGGCAAGCAGGGATATGCGCTGGCCAGGGTCGCCGCGCAGCGCGGTGCCCAGGTGACCTTGGTTGCTGGATACACCAGCGACCTCGACGCGCCGGCTGCAGTCGACGTCGTGAACGTCAAGACCGCCTCGGACATGCAGGACGCTGTTCGCAAACATGCCGTCGGCGTCGATGCAGTGGTCATGGCGGCCGCGGTTGCGGATTTCCGCCCCGAGTCCATCGCGGGAAGCAAGATCAAGAAGGGCGCGAACGAGCCGTCCTCGATCCCGTTGATCCGTAACGACGACATACTCGCCGGCCTGGTCGCAGCTCGACGAGACGGCGACATCGAATCATCGACCGTCATCGTCGGGTTCGCCGCGGAGACAGGCGACGCAGACGGCGATGTGCTGACATACGCGCGGGCCAAGCTCGAACGCAAGGGCTGCGATCTGCTCGTGGTGAACGCGGTCGGTGACGGCAAGGCATTCGAGGTGGACCACAACGACGGTTGGTTGCTCGGAGCCGACGGTTCCGAGGCTGCATTGGGAGAGGGCTCGAAAGCTCTCCTCGCGAGCCGCGTCCTGGATTCGGTGGTGCAGATGCTCGATACGAGGAGCCCTCGACCGACTTCGAATCCCCGATGATGCCAAGGGTGCACGAGCGATGTCGTCCCGGCTACTGTGCTGGGCACCTGCTGTACCGATCGTAGAAATCAGGTTTGCCGCGTTCCGGCAGGGGCGATAACACCGAGGGAACGTCAATTTTCGTGGAGTGCCCGACCGGCGCACGGCGCCGGGTCGGGCAGGAACATGCGTCGAGAGGAAGTCCGTGAGCACGTCCGGTAGTCGGCTTTTCACCAGCGAGTCCGTTACAGAGGGTCATCCCGACAAGATCTGTGACGCCATCAGCGATTCGATTCTCGATGCTCTGCTCACGGAGGATCCGCGTGCCCGGGTCGCCGTCGAGACGTTGGTCACAACCGGGCAGGTTCATGTTGCGGGTGAGGTCAACACCACAGCGTATGCCGACATCCCGAAGATCGTGCGCGAGAAGGTCCTCGAGATCGGATACGACTCGTCGGCAAAGGGTTTCGACGGTAACTCGTGCGGGGTGAACGTCGCCATCGGTGCGCAGTCTCCGGAAATTGCTCAGGGCGTCGACCATTCTCACGAGGCTCGCGTCGAAGGGCTGTCCGACGACGAGATCGACCGGCAGGGCGCGGGGGACCAGGGCCTGATGTTCGGGTACGCCAACACCGACACGCCCGAGCTGATGCCGTTGCCGATCGCGTTGGCCCACCGTCTCGCACGGCGGCTGACCGAGGTTCGCAAGAGTGGAGTGCTGCCGTACTTGCGCCCGGACGGCAAGACTCAGGTGACGATCGAGTACGACGGCGACAACGCTGTTCGTCTGGACACCGTGGTGATCTCGACTCAGCATGCGGCCGACATCGACCTCGACAACCTGCTCACACCCGACATTCGCGAGAAGGTTCTGGGTTCGGTTCTGGCCGAGCTGAACGTGCCGACCCTCGACACCTCCGACGTGCGCCTGTTGGTCAATCCCACTGGCAAGTTCGTGCTCGGTGGCCCGATGGGTGACGCCGGATTGACCGGACGCAAGATCATCGTCGACACCTACGGCGGCATGGCGCGGCACGGCGGCGGAGCGTTCTCCGGTAAAGATCCGTCGAAGGTCGATCGCAGCGCCGCCTACGCGATGCGGTGGGTCGCCAAGAATGCCGTCGCAGCCGGCCTCGCCGATCGCATCGAGGTCCAGGTGGCGTACGCGATCGGTAAGGCTGCGCCGGTCGGTCTGTTCGTCGAGACCTTCGGCACGGAGAAGACCGATCCTGTGAAGATCCGCGCGGCGATCAGCGAGGTGTTCGACCTGCGCCCCGGCGCCATCATCCGCGACCTGGATCTGCTGCGGCCGATCTATGCTCCGACCGCGGCGTACGGCCACTTCGGCCGCACCGATATCGATCTGCCGTGGGAGTCCACCGATCGGGCCGACAAGCTCCGGGATGCGGCCGGTCTGTAGACAGGGCGAAGACGGTCCAGTACGTACCTCCCCTCGCGCCGGCTCGGTTCATCCAGGTCGATCTAGGTCGGAAGTAGTCGAGAAGGAGGTGCGGTGGCGGTCTCGGCACGGGTAGCGGCGTCGAGTCTTCCCATCGCTCGCATTCTCCCGATGTTGCCGCTTGCGCATCTGGACCGCGAATTCGACTATCTCGTACCCGAGGAGTTCGGTGCGGATGCGCAACCCGGCGTCCGCGTTCGAGTGCGGTTCGCGGGCCGTTTGGTCGACGGTTTCGTGGTGGCCAGGCTGGCCGAGACCGACCATGACGGCAAACTCGGATGGCTCGAACGGGTGGTGTCCGCGGAGCAGGTTCTGACTCCCGAAATCGCGGAGCTCGCTGAGGTGGTTGCAGATCGCTACGCCGGCACACGAGCGGACGTGCTGCGTCTGGCCGTACCGGCCCGCCACGCGAGGGTGGAAGCGGAAGCCACACCCGTCGTCGATCCTCCGAGCGAGCCTGCCGTCGACCGCGTGGCATGGTCCGCCTATACCCATGGCCCGAATTTCCTCGACGCCTTGGCGTCCGGTCGCCTTCCGCGAGCCGTGTGGCAGGCGCTGCCCGGCGAGCAATGGTCGATTCGTCTGGCCGAGGCGGCCGCGGTGACGGTGGCAGGCGGTAGGTCCGCGGTGGTCGTAGTGCCCGATCAGCGCGACCTCGATCGCCTGGAGGCGGCATGCACGGGGTTGCTCGGGGCCGAGCATGTTGTGGCGTTGTCGGCCGGACTGGGTCCGGCCAAGCGGTATCGGCAGTGGCTACGGTGTCTGCGATCGGGACCTGTCGTCGTCGTCGGCACGCGTAGTGCCGTCTTCGCTCCGGTGTCGACACTCGGCATGATCGCGATCTGGGACGACGGCGACGACAGTTTTGCCGAGCCTCGGTCCCCGTATCCGCACGCGCGCGAGGTGGCGTTGCTCCGTGCTCACGTCTCCGGGGCGGCGGTGGTGATCGGTGGACACTCGCGTACGGCGGAGGCCGAAGCGCTCGTCGACTCCGGCTGGGCCCACGACCTGGTGGCTCCGCGTGAGCTGATCCGAGAGCGTCAACCTCACGTGGTCGCGCTGGCCGATTCGGACCACGCTCTGGCGCGGGATCCAGCGGCTCGCGTGGCACGATTACCGGCGATTGCCTTCGAGGCTGCTCGGGCAGCGTTGAAGGCCGACGCACCTGTGCTGGTGCAGGTTCCGCGTGCGGGCTATGTGCCGTCACTGGCATGCGCGAAGTGCCGGAATCCGGCGCGGTGTCGTCGATGCAACGGCCCGCTGGCGCTGCCCTCGGCCGCGGGCAGCGACGGTGCGAGCAGCCCGACGTGTTCGTGGTGCGGAATCGCCGACGCTGCGCATCGGTGCACGGTCTGCGGTTCGCGCAACCTACGTGCAGTCGTGATCGGTGCGGGTCGAACCGCCGAGGAACTGGGGCGGGCCTTTCCTGGTGTTCCCGTGCACAATTCGGGCGGCGCGACAGTACTCGACTCGGTCCGTCCCGGGGCCGGGCTCGTGGTGTCCACGGTGGGTGCCGAGCCGACGGTCGAAGGCGGCTACGGCGCGGCGTTGCTGCTCGACGGCTGGGCACTGCTCGGCCGCGCAGATCTGCGCGCCGCAGAGGAGACGCTGCGTCGGTGGATGACGGCCGCAGCCATGGTGCGGCCGGGTTCGGACGGGGGCCGTGTGGTCGTCGTGGCCGAATCCGAAATACCTACCGTGCAGGCTCTGGTTCGCTGGGATCCGTTGTGGCACGCGAGGAGTCAGCTGGACGAGCGTGCGGAGGTTCGCTTTCCGCCGGCCGTGCACGTCGCGGCGATCGACGGCACCACCGACGCGATCACTGCGCTGGTCGAGAGTGCAGACCTGCCCGAGGCAGTGGAAGTGCTCGGACCGGTCGATCTGCCGGACGGCCAACGCCCTCCTGCAAGTAGCGGAGAGGACGGGCTTTCCGGTGACGTGCAGCGGCTGCTGATACGCGTACCCCGCAGTACCGGGGCGGCACTGGCTCGGGCGTTGTCCGCTGCGCAGGCATCTCGCAGTGCCAAGAAACTCGGTGCGGGAGTGCGGATTCAGATAGATCCGATTCGTATCGGTTGACGCTCCATCGGGGTTCGGCAGGGCTTAAGGTTGCGTCGGGGAGGCGCACGGGGCGCTGACGAGAGGTGGGGTCGGGGACATGAAGAGAAGGCAGCTTTTTCGCCGAGTGACAACAGGTGTGGCAGTGCTGGTGGGGGCAAGGCTGGTTGCGCCTGCCACCGCCGACGCCCTGCCCGGTACCGGCTCGGCGCAGCCTGCCGGGCCTGCCGTTCCGTTGGATCGTCTGCTGCAGATCGTGTCTCTGTCGCACGTCAACGATCCGGCTCTCACTCCGATCTTTCCCGGCGATCCGGAGTTCACTCTCGAGACGGCGTTCACTGTCGCCGAGGACGGGTTCTACCTCCAGTACGTCAAGGAAGGGGAGCACACCGGAACCCATTGGGGAACTCCCGCGCATTTTCAGGAGGGTGGACTGACCGCCGACCAACTCGATCCGCAAGACCTGTTTCTGCCCGCGGTGAAGATCGATATCCGCGAGCAGGCGGCGGCCGACGCAGATTACGCCGTCACGGTCGCAGATCTGCAGAGCTGGGAGGCCATGCATGGACCAATTCCGGCGGGGGCGGCCGTCATTGCGTGGACCGGATGGTCGTCGCGTTGGGGCACCGACGCTTACGCCAACGCAGACGCGGACGGTGTGACACACCAACCCGGTTTCTCTGCGGAGGCGGCTCAGTGGCTGATCGACACGGGCAAGCTCGCAGATCGAGGCGCGCTCGGCACGGATACCTTCGGGCCCGATCTGGGCAACGACGAGACCTACCCGGTGTCGGTCAAGCTCTACGACAGGCGTCGGATCAGTTTGGAGAACCTGACCAATTTGGAGTCCATCCCGGCCACAGGTGCCTACGTTCTTGTCGGCGGTCCCATCAATCGTGCCGGATCTGGTTCTCCTGCAACCATTTTCGGTTTGGTGCCCAGGTTGTCCTGATCGATGTCCATCGGTACTCGGCTGAGCGTGCCCACGGCGTCGTAGCCGTAGACCCCGGCTTTCCCCTCGCGTTTGGCCCGATACATCGCGCGATCGGCGAGCCGCATCAGCTCGTCCTCGTCGACACCGGTGGTTCGTGGTGCGGTGTCGTCGGGGTCGACGCCGGTTGTGCGGCCTATCTGCACGACACCGACGCACGCGCCGACCGAGACCGGATGCCCGTCGATTTCATGGGGAGTGCGCATAGCTTCGGCGATGCGCACCGCTGTGGTGCGCCCGGTGTCGAGGTCGGCGTGGACCAAGGCGGTGAACTCGTCGCCGCCGAAACGCGCCACCACTCCCTCGACCACGCATCTGTCGAGTCGGCGTGCAAGTTCGATCAACAGTTCGTCGCCGCCGCCGTGCCCGAATCGGTCGTTGACACTCTTGAAGTTGTCCAGGTCGATCAGCAGCAGGATTGCGCTATTCCGGCCCGCTCGGGCGTCGTTCACCGCCGCGCGCAGGTGTTCGTCGAACGACGATCGATTGAGTAGTCCGGTCAGTCCGTCGTGGTGCGCGCGGTAGGTCAGCTCGTCCCGAGCCAGAGTCAAGCTACGGAGCAGGTTGTCGTTCTGTATCAAGGTGATCATCTGTCGGACGAGCGAGAGCAGCACCACCGCAACCCCGAGCACGATGACCGTCGAGTCGAGGGTGCCGGTCAGCACACGCAGAACCGCCAGCACGATGCCGATGGCACCCATCAGTGCGTAGGGCAGCAGCATCTGCGTTCGTTCACCGGCGATGCTGTCCGTGCCGGCAAACGCAGTGGGTTCCTGGCCGTACGTCGAAGGGGGGTACGTCGAAGGGCCGTACGTCGAGGGGCTGTACGTCGAAGGGCCGTTGTCGACGGTTCTCGGTGTGGCGGCTGCGAGCGCGATGAGCGCGGTGCCGGCGATGAATCCGCCGTCCGTCAGGACGGGCATGAACTCTGCCCCGATTGCGACCAGGTACGCGTAGATGCTGTCCGAGATCGCCAGCATCAGGATCCCTGCACCGAGCAGGGTGAGCTGTGACCTGTACCGAGCCGCGATGGTCGGAATCGCGATGAGCAGCACGATCATGGCGGCGAGAACCAGGTCGGTGATGGGGTACATGACGGCCACGAGGAACTCGATGGGTTCGGACTCCGACGAGTGCACGACCGCACCGAGCACGGTGGCCCATGACAGAACGAAGAGTGATCCCACGACGACTGCACCGTCGAGCAGCGACATCAGCCAGACGTGGCGGGCACCTGCGGCCGCTCGTCGGGGCGACACACCCACGAAGGCGAACAAAGCGGGAACGGCGAAGACGGGGAAGAGGAAGAATCCGACGTCTGCGACCGATGCGGTCGGCAGCGGCATGTCGAGCACGGATCGGTAGAAGGCCCACACCGCCATGCCTGCGCTCCAGCACGCCATTCCCGCGGCCATCAACACGCGCCACTGGCGTTCGGAACCCGTCCGACTCCTGGCGGTCCGCCCGCAGACGACCGTCGCGGCGATTCCGCCTGCGAGCTGTGCGACGTCGTCGATCAGCACCGAGGTGCGGTGGCCGAGAACGCCGGATCCGACCAGGAGGACGACGGCGAGAACGCAGCCGAGCACGACGACAACCCGTCGCCCCGCTGATCCGGCCATGCGACCCCCTCGTTCGTGAGCGAGCGCCGCCCCGCCGGTCGCTGTGATCGGTGGCTCGGACCGGCCGATTCATCGTACCGAGAGGTGGCTGTTGTCCATGGGCTCATCGGAGCCGAAAAGAAGGAATCGGCCTCGGGATCTTGCGGAAACTGTATTGCCGATATATCGTCGAAATGTCAATCGATACAGAGGAGAACGACATGAACTACGCATTCGAAGGATTCGCACACGAATTCGGACGCCGCGGAGGCCCCCGGATGGGGCCGTTCGCAGGCAGTGGAGGCGGACGCGCGCACATGCGCGGCGCACCGTTTCAGATGTGGGTTGCCCAGGCCGACGATGACGTCCCGGTGGACGAGGGCGGTCATCGAGAGCGAGGGCGCGGAAAGAGAGGGCACGGTGAACGCGGCAGGCGCGGTGCAGGAGGTGGGTTCGGACGCGGCCGCGAGGGCATGCGGCCCGGTTTCGGTCCCGGCGGTTTCGGAGCTGGTGGCTTCGGACCGAATGCAGATTTCGGCCGAGGTCGGGGCCGAGGAGGGCGAGGTCGACGCGGAGATGTGCGTGCGGCAATCCTGCTGCTGCTCGAGGAGCGTCCGATGCACGGATACGAGCTCATCCAGCAGATCGCCGACAAGAGCAACGGCACCTGGAAGCCGAGCCCCGGCTCGATCTATCCGGCCCTGTCTCAGCTCGAGGACGAGGGCCTGGTTCTCATCGACAAGGTGGCCGGACGAAAGACGGCAGCTCTCACCGATGAGGGGAGATCGCACATCGAGCAGCATCGCGAGGACCTGGGCAGTCCGTGGGACGACGTCGCCGATTCGGTCGGTTTCGACGCACGGGATCTGCGCGCGCTCATCGGACAGTTGATGGGTGCGGCCGGCCAGGTGGCCGGAGTCGGCACGTCCCGACAGGTCGAACAGGCCGCCGACATCCTCGTCGAGGCGCGGAAGTCCATGTACCGCATCCTCGCGGAGGACGGGCCGAACGACGCCCAGCCCGACGAGACGGTCGACGCTCCCGACGCGACATGACCGCTGGGTGCGGAATCGTCCGCAGCTCCAGGCACTCCCTAGGATGGACACCCGAGATCGTTTCGTCCATCCCAGGGAGTTGCCTACAGTGCGCGTCGTCTTTGCCGGAACACCGGACCCCGCAGTCCCATCGCTGCGGAGGTTGCTGGAGTCCGAACGCCACGAGGTGATCGCCGTGGTGACCCGGCCCGACGCCGCATCCGGTCGAGGGCGAAAGACCGTTCGCTCCCCGGTCGGCCTGCTGGCCGACGAACACGGTATTCCGGTGTTCACGCCCGCGAAGCCGTCGGACCCGGATTTCGTCTCGCAGCTGATCGACCTCGCACCCGATGTCTGCCCGGTTGTCGCATACGGCGCGCTACTGCCTCAGCCGGTCCTCGACATTCCTCGCTTCGGCTGGATCAACCTGCACTTCTCGCTGCTGCCCGCATGGCGCGGTGCCGCACCCGTACAGGCCGCCATCGCCGCAGGCGACGAAATCACCGGGGCTTCCACGTTTCTGCTCGATGCGGGGATGGATACCGGCCCGGTGCTCGGCGTCGTCACCGAGAGAATTCGCTCGACCGACACCACGGGTGACCTGCTCACCAGACTCGCATCGAGCGGAGCCGAGCTGCTGAACGCAACCCTCGACGCGATAGAAGACGGAACCGCAGGCGCCCATCCGCAACCCGACGACGGTGTTTCGTACGCGAGCAAAATCACCGTCGACGCGGCGCGCATCGACTGGAACCGATCCGCCGCCTACATCGATCGGCACATCAGGTCGGTCACCCCGGCACCGGGGGCATGGACGACGATCGGTGAACTCCGCGTCAAGATCGCCCCGGTACAGCTGGTGCCCGATACGTTGCCTCCCGGCGCGATCGAGGTACGCAAATCCGGTGTGCACATCGGAACAGGCACGACCGCACTCGTTCTCGGAGATATCCAACCCCAGGGCAAGAAGGTCATGAAGGCACTCGACTGGGCGCGCGGCGCTCGGCTGGACGATACGGCGGTAGCGCGATGACAGAACCCGACAGGCCCCGTAAGCGCGAGTCCGGTCAGCCGAGAAAGTTCGTGAAGAAGTCGCCAGGAGCCCGCGGTCCCAGAGGAAACCGGCCTCCGCAGGGCGCTGGGCCCCGCGCAATCGATGCGATCGATCCGGCACGCCGCGCGGCCCGTGACGTACTGAAGGCGGTCCGCGAGCGTGATGCCTACGCCAACCTGGTGCTGCCCGGCTTGCTGCGAGAGCGGAAGCTGGACTCGCGCGATGCCGCGCTGGCCACCGAACTCGCCTACGGCGCGTCCCGCGCACGTGGGGTGCTCGACGCGGTGATCGCCCATGCGGCCGGGCGGCCTGCCGCTGAAATAGACGGGCCTCTGCTCGACATTCTGCGGCTCGGCTCCTATCAGCTGCTCCGGACCCGGGTGGCACCACACGCGGCCGTCGCCACGTCGGTGGATCTGGCCCGGTCCGAATTCGGCACCGGCAAGGCTGGTTTCGTCAATGCGGTGCTGCGGCGTGTGTCCGAACGCACGGCGGCGCAGTGGGTCGACGAGCTGGCGCCACCAGCAGCGTCCGATCCGGTCGGCCATCTCGCCTTCGAGTACGCACATCCCAAGTGGATCGCGCAGGCTTTCGCCGACGCCCTCGGTGCCGATGCCGGTGAACTCGCTGCCGTGCTCGAAGCCGACGACGCACGGCCTTCGGTTCACCTGGTCGCTCGGCCCGGAGAGATCTCGGCCGAAGAACTGGCGCTGATCACCGGGGGAGAGGAAGGACCTTATTCCCCGTACGCCGTGCACCTCGACGGCGGCGATCCCGGCAAGCTCGACGCCGTACGCGACGGGCTGGCCGGAGTTCAGGACGAGGGCAGTCAACTCGTCGGACGGGCACTCACCCTGGCACCACTCGTCGGTGCGGACGGTGGTCGATGGCTGGATCTGTGCGCCGGCCCGGGAGGCAAAGCTGCGCTGCTCGGTGCCATCGCCGAGATCGACGGTGCCACAGTCGATGCCGTCGAGCCGACGCCGCACCGCGCCGATCTGGTGTCCAAGACGACCAAGGACCTTCCGGTGACGGTGCACACCGTCGACGGCAGGCAATCCGGACTCGACGGTGGCTACGACCGCGTGCTCGTGGACGCGCCGTGCACCGGGCTCGGCGCCCTACGTCGTCGGCCCGAGGCGCGCTGGCGGCGACTGCCGTCCGACGTCGCGGCCCTGGTGACGCTGCAGAAAGAGTTGCTGGCAGCGGCGATCGACCTGGTTCGCCCCGGTGGCGTGGTGCTCTATTCGACGTGCTCGCCGCATCTGTCCGAAACGACGGCTGTCGTCGCCGACGCGGTCCGCCGATTCGGCGTCGAGCCGCTCGATACACGCGAACTCGTGCCGGGCGTGCCGAAGCTGGGCGACGGTACGTCCGTGCAACTGTGGCCACACCGACACGGCACCGATGCGATGTTCATGGCGGCGCTACGCAAACCGATGTGACCGGACGGCGGCAGGATCAGCCGCCCGCCAGGAACGTCTCGGCGACGTTCTTCGGGGCGTAGACGAGCCACCCGTCGATCAGCAGTTCCCGTAGTTCGCCGTCGTCGGTGTTGTCGAGATCCACCAGCACCGCGGCGAACCCGTCGAAGTGCGAGATGGTGAAGCACGCCCGCGGATGTGCAGCGAGGATGGCCTCCTTCTCGTGCAGGTCCGCGGTACGAACGGCGAGGATCGGCCCCCGGGGCGGGGTCCGGTCGCCGAACCGTTTCAGGTCGGCTTTGCTGAACGGGCGAATCCACGCGAACACGTTCTTGTCGACCGCCCACGACGAATGCCCGTACCGGACGCCCACGGTGACCCCGGGCAGTTCAGCGATCATCGCCGTTGCGGAGTCGATGGTGGCCATGGGCGCACCATACCGCTCGGCTAGGCTCGTCAATCGTGGTTTCCCCGATGATTGCCCCCTCCATTCTGTCCGCCGATTTCGCACGGCTCGCCGCCGAAGCCGAGGCGGTGTCCGGAGCTGATTGGCTGCACGTCGACGTCATGGACGCGCACTTCGTTCCCAACCTCACCCTCGGGCTTCCGGTCGTGAAGAGTCTGCTGAAAGCGACGAACATCCCCCTCGACTGCCACCTGATGATCGAGGATCCGGCGCGCTGGGCCCCGCCCTACGCCGAGGCCGGGGCGTACAACGTCACCTTTCACGCCGAGGCGACCGACGACCCGTCCGCAGTGGCGCGTGACATCCGCGCAGCGGGCGCAAAAGCCGGCCTGTCGGTCAAGCCCGGCACGCCGATCGAGCCGTACCTCGAGATCTTGCGTGACTTCGACACCCTGCTGGTGATGAGCGTGGAGCCAGGCTTCGGCGGGCAGTCGTTCATGCCCGAGGTGCTCTCGAAGGCGAAAGCTGTTCGCGCACTTGTCGATTCAGGTGATCTGCGACTGGTGGTCGAGATCGACGGCGGAATCAATTCCGACACGATCGAGCAAGCCGCCGAAGCCGGAATCGACTGCTTCGTCGCCGGCTCGGCCGTCTACGACACCGCCGATCCCGCCGCCGCCGTGCGTGACCTTCGCACCCGGGCCGCCCACGCATCGCACCACCTGTCCTGATGGGCAACCCGGGCGCAGTCGCATGAGCGTCGACAGCGGGGCGGTGTCGATCACCGACGCCATGAACCTCGCCATCGAGGCCTCCGAGTCCGCCCGGGGTATCAGTGCTCCGAACCCTGCGGTCGGTGCCGTGATCCTCGATGCCCGCGGAACGGTCGTGGGTGTCGGATCCACGCGTCCACCCGGCGGACCGCATGCCGAGATCGTCGCCCTGGCCGAGGCCGGGGATCGAGCTCGCGGCGGCACTGCGGTGGTGACCCTCGAGCCCTGTGACCACACCGGTCGTACCGGGCCTTGTTCGCAGGCACTGATCGAGGCCGGCATCGCGACGGTCGTGCACGCCGTCGCCGATCCGAACCCGCTCGCATCAGGCGGAGCCGAGACTCTGCGCGGCGCGGGCATTCGCGTCGAGCAGGGGATCGGGGAACGCGAGGTACGGCAGGGTCCGCTGCGGGCATGGCTGCACAAGCAACGCACCGGGCGGCCACACGTGACCTGGAAATATGCCGCGACTCTCGACGGACGCAGCGCCGCCGCGGACGGTACGAGTCAGTGGATCACCGGTCCCGAGGCGCGCGCGCACGTGCACGCCGAGCGGGCCAAGCTCGACGCCATCGTCGTGGGAACCGGGACCGTGCTGGCCGACGACCCGCGGCTGACCGCCCGACGACTCGACGGGTCCCTTGCGCTCCACCAGCCCGTGCGCGTCGTCGTCGGATCGCGGCAGATACCGGCGAACGCCGCGATTCGCGGGTCGGAGGCACCCACGGTGTTTCTCGACACACACGATCCGGCGGCGGTGATCGAGGCTCTCGGCGAACACACCGATGTCCAGATCGAAGGCGGTCCGACGTTGGCCGGAGCATTTCTCGCTGCCGGGCTGATCGACCGCGTCGTGGCATACGTCGCCCCGGCCGTGTTGGGCAGCGGACCTGCGGCGGTGGAGAATGCAGGCATCGGAACAATTGCCGACGCAATTCGGTTCCGCACGGAGACAGTCACCATGATCGGCAACGACATACTGATCGGCGTCGTGCCCGAAGGAGCGAATTAGATGTTCACCGGAATCGTCGAAGAACTGGGCGAGATCGTGGCCAAGGACGAACTGCCCGACGCCGCTCGTTTCACCGTCCGCGGCCCGGTGGTGACCTCCGATGCAGGCCATGGGGACTCCATTGCGGTCAACGGGGTGTGTCTGACCGTCGTGGAAGTACTGCCGGACGGCGGCTTCACCGCCGATGTCATGCAGGAGACGTTGAACCGATCGAGCCTGGGTGCCCTCGACGTCGGCAGCCGCGTCAACCTCGAACGCGCCGCGGCACTCGGCAGCAGGCTCGGTGGGCACCTCGTCCAGGGCCACGTCGACGGAACCGGAACCGTGGCGGGCCGCTCGCCGTCCGAGAACTGGACCGTCGTGCGCATCACCATGCCTACCTCGGTCGCGCGCTACGTCGTGGAAAAGGGCTCGATCACCGTCGACGGAGTGTCGCTGACCGTGTCCGGACTGGGTGTCGACGACGGTTCGCACTGGTTCGAGATCTCGCTGATACCCACCACCCTCGATCTGACCACGCTCGGCAAGGCCGAGGTCGGCTCACCGGTCAACCTCGAAGTCGATGTCATCGCCAAGTACGTGGAGCGGCTGCAGTCGATCGACGCACAGTAAGTACTGTTGAAGTGCACGCAGGTAACGGTGCATCGGAGACATTCCAAGGGTGCTGAGCCAGGCCCGAGACCTATGGAGCGCACTTTCGTGACCAGGTTCGACAGTATCGAGCGCGCAGTTGCGGACATCGCTGCGGGCAAAGCCGTGGTGGTCGTCGACGACGAGGACCGCGAAAACGAAGGCGATCTGATTTTCGCCGCCGAGAAGGCCACCCCGGAGCTGGTTGCCTTCATGGTCCGCTACACCTCCGGCTATCTCTGTGTTCCGCTGTCCGGTGAGGACTGCGACCGACTCGGCCTGCCGCCGATGTTCGCCACCAACCAGGACAAGCACGGAACCGCGTACACGGTCACCGTCGATGCCCGCGAGGGAATCGGAACCGGGATCTCGGCCTCCGACCGCGCAGCCACGATGCGACTGCTCGCCGACCCCGACACCGGAGCCGGCGATTTCACCCGCCCCGGCCATGTCGTACCGCTGCGCGCCAAGGACGGCGGAGTGCTGCGTCGCCCCGGCCACACCGAGGCCGCCGTCGATCTGGCCCGCATGGCCGATCTGCGGCCCGCAGGCGTCATCTGCGAAATCGTCAGCCAGAAGGACGAAGGCGCGATGGCCCAGACCGACGAACTGCGCGTGTTCGCCGACGAGCACGACCTCGCGCTCATCTCGATCGCAGACCTGATCGCATGGCGGCGCAAGCACGAAAAGCACGTCCTCCGCGTCGCTGACGCCCGAATCCCTACCAGCCACGGCACCTTCCGTGCGGTCGGCTACCAGAGCATCTACGACGAGGTCGAACACGTTGCGCTCGTGCGCGGCGACATCGCCGGACCCGACGGTGACGGCAACGACGTACTCGTTCGTGTGCACTCCGAATGCCTCACCGGTGACGTCTTCGGTTCGCTGCGCTGCGACTGCGGACCGCAACTGGACGCCGCTCTCGAAATGGTCGCCGCCGAGGAACGCGGAATCGTCCTGTACATGCGCGGACACGAGGGCCGCGGAATCGGACTGCTGCACAAACTGCAGGCCTATCAGCTCCAGGACGCCGGCTCCGACACGGTCGACGCCAACCTGCAGCTGGGCTTGCCCGCCGACTCCCGCGACTACGGAATCGGTGCTCAGATCCTCGTCGACCTCGGTGTGTCGTCGATGCGTCTGCTCACCAACAATCCGGCCAAGCGAGTCGGGCTCGACGGATACGGCCTGCACGTGACCGAGCGGGTACCGATGCCGTTGCGCGCCAACGCCGAGAACCTCACGTACCTGCGCACCAAACGCGACCGCATGGGCCACGACCTCACCGGTCTCGACGATTTCGAGAACGGAGTCACCTCATGAGCGGCGACGGCGAACCCACCCTCCAGCTCGCCGGTGCGAACGACCTGAAGCTGGCGATCGTGGCCGGCCAGTGGCATCGAACGATTTCCGAGGCGCTGCTAGACGGTGCGTTGCGCAAGGCAGAGTCGGCGGGAGTGCGGGACGTCACGGTCATCCGCGTCGCCGGTGCCATCGAGCTGCCCGTGGTCGCCCAGGCGCTCGCCCGCAACCACGATGCCGTCGTGGCGCTCGGCGTCGTCATCCGCGGCGGTACACCGCATTTCGAGTACGTGTGCGATGCCGTCACGGCCGGCTTGACGCGAGTATCGCTGGACGAGGGCACTCCGGTCACCAACGGGGTGCTCACCACCAACGACGAGCAGCAGGCGCTCGACCGTGCCGGCCTGCCCGGCTCGTTCGAGGACAAGGGCGCTCAGGCCACTGCAGCCGCAATCGACACGGCACTGACTCTGAAGCATCTGCGTCAACCTTGGACGAACCAGGAGTTCACGTGACCGACGGCGAACCGACCCCGCAGTGGGACATGCAGGTGAAGTCCCGCAAGTCTGCGCGCTACGCCATCGCGGCGGCAGTGTTGCTCGTCGTGGCGCATTCGACCGTCGCCGTCCTGCTCCGGGTGTCTCCGACCGGGGTGTACTTCCGGACCGCCGACCAACTCGCGATGGCGGGAATCGGAGTATTGCTCGGCGGCTTGGCGCTGGTGCTGACCCGCCCGCGAATCCGCGTCGGACCCGCAGGTGTCGCGGTACGTAATCTGCTCTCGGAGCGCCTGATCGAGTGGGATCTGGTGCGCGGACTGTCCTTTCCCGACGGGGCGATGTGGGCGCGCGTCGACATCCCCGACGACGAGTTCATCAACGTGATGGCCATCCAGTCCAACGATCGTGAGCACGCGGTCGCCGCAGTGCGGAAATTCCGGACACTCGAACGTAAATACGCACCCGCCGCATCCGTTCCGACCGACGCGGTCGATCAGGACTGACCTAGCAGGACTGACGTAGCAGGGCATGCACCACACCTGAGCTGCGGATGCGGAGAACGTCGGACCCGACGGCTAACGTGGATGCCGTGTCCGACCCCGCTACCTACCGCCCGGCCACCGGAACCATTCCGGTGGAGCCGGGTGTGTACAAATTTCGAGATCCCCACGGTCGCGTCGTCTACGTGGGTAAGGCCAAAAGCCTCCGCAGTCGGCTCAATTCCTACTTTGCCGACGTCGCCTCGCTGCATCCTCGTACCCGCCAGATGGTCACCACCGCGGCGTCGGTCGAATGGACGGTCGTCACCACCGAGGTAGAGGCACTGCAGCTCGAGTACAACTGGATCAAGGAATTCGATCCGCGATTCAACGTCCGCTACCGCGACGACAAGAGCTATCCGATGCTCGCGGTGACGATGAACGAGGAATACCCACGTCTGTTCGTGTACCGCGGACCCCGCCGCAAGGGTGTGCGCTACTTCGGCCCGTACGCCCATGCATGGGCGATTCGCGAGACGCTGGACCTGTTGCTCCGGGTGTTCCCCGCGCGCACGTGCTCGACCGGAGTGTTCAAGCGGCACAATCAGATCGGCAGACCCTGCCTGCTGGGGTACATCGACAAATGTTCGGCACCGTGCGTGGGCCGGGTCAGCGCGGAGGAGCACCGCCGCACCGTCGAGGATTTCTGCGACTTTCTGGCCGGTAAGACCGACAAGCTCGTGCGGCAGCTCGAGAAGAAGATGCAGGCGGCATCCGAGGACTTGGACTTCGAGACCGCAGCGCGCCTGCGCGACGACGTCGGTGCACTGCGTCGAGCATTGGAGAAGCAGGCGGTGGTGCTCGGCGACGGTACCGACGCCGACCTCGTCGCGTTCGCCACCGATGCCCTCGAAGCTGCCGTCCAGGTGTTCCACGTTCGCGGGGGCCGGGTTCGCGGACAGCGCGGCTGGGTGGTGGAGAAGGCAGGCGAAGTGATCGAGCGGCAGGACGAGGCAGATCTGCCCGCACTGGTCGAGCAGTTTCTCACCCAGTTCTACGGCGAGCAGGCCGCGCTGACTGCGCAGGCGCCGGGTGGCGACGACGGCGGTTCCAATGCAGTTCCGCGCGAAGTGCTGGTGCCCGTTCTGCCGGACAACGCCGACGAGGTCCAGACGTGGCTCAGCGAGCTTCGGGGGTCCAACGTGACCCTGCGCGTTCCTCAGCGCGGCGACAAGAAGGCGTTGGCCGAGACCGTCGAGCGCAACGCCAAGGAGGCCCTGCAGCAACACAAGCTGAAGCGAGCGGGAGATTTCACATCGAGATCTGCTGCGCTGCAGGGGATTCAGGAAGCGCTCGATCTTGATTCGGCACCGCTGCGCATCGAGTGCATCGACATCTCCCATGTACAGGGAACCGATGTGGTGGCATCTCTCGTCGTCTTCGAGGACGGGCTGCCTCGCAAGAGCGACTACCGCCACTACGCGATCAAGGAAGCGGCCGGTGACGGACATTCCGATGACGTCGCCAGCATTGCCGAGGTGACTCGGCGTCGATTCCTCCGACACTCCGCCGATGGGTCGACCGAAGCGAGCGGAGGCGATCTGGCTCCGGAAGCCGCGCTCGATCCCCAGACCGGCAGACCTCGAAAGTTCGCCTACCCACCGAACCTGTTCGTCGTGGACGGCGGTGCCCCTCAGGTGGCCGCAGCCGCAGCTGTGCTGGACGAATTGGGCGTGACCGATGTGGCGGTGGTCGGTCTCGCCAAGCGACTCGAAGAGGTGTGGGTGCCGGGCGAGGAGGATCCGGTCATCCTTCCGCGAACGAGCGAGTCCCTCTATCTGCTGCAGCGAGTTCGCGACGAGGCACACCGATTCGCGATCACGTTCCACCGCAGCAAGCGGTCCCGTCGGATGACGGCCTCGGCACTGGATTCGGTCCGTGGACTCGGTGAATCGCGGCGAACGGCCCTGGTCGCACACTTCGGTTCGGTAGCCAATCTCAAGCGCGCGACGGTCGCGGAGATCGTCGAGGTGCCGGGAATCGGTGAGACCACCGCGAAGTCGGTGCTGGCGGCGCTCGGTTCGGACACGGACGAGGCCGATGTAGGCGATGATGGCAACGCAACTGCAACGACATCGGGCGAGAACACGACGGAACATGCGATTGCGCCGCGCGTGGAATCGGCGGGACAGGCTTCGTAGTGAGCGAACACCAGACACAGAGACATCCGCCATCCGACGAGCATCTCGAACCGCCTTCCGAGGCGGAATCGCGGCATGACGGGATAGAGGTGGCGTTGGTCACCGGCGTCTCCGGCGCAGGGCTGCGCACCGCAGCCAAGATTCTCGAGGACCTCGGCTGGTACGTCGCGGACAACCTGCCCCCCGAGCTCATCTCGAAGATGGTCGACCTCGGACTGGAATCCCAGCCCCGCATCGAGCGACTCGCACTGGTGATGGACGTCCGAAGCCGGCTGTTCACAGGGGATCTGGGCTGGGTTGTCCAAGAGCTCGACTCCAAGGGTGTGCGCAACCGAGTGCTGTTCCTGGACGCGTCCGACGCCGTGCTCATTCGCAGATTCGAGTCCAATCGGCGCAGCCATCCGTTGCAGAACGACGGTCAGGACGGAACGCTGACCGAGGGCATCACTGCGGAACGCCTGCGGCTCGCCCAGGTCAAGGCTGCGGCCGATCTGACGGTCGACACCACGTCGCTGTCGGTGCACCAGCTCAGGCGCAAGATCGAGACGGTGTTCGGTGACGCGAACACCAGCGGCGTCGGCGTCACCGTGCAGTCGTTCGGCTTCAAGTACGGCTTGCCGATGGACGCCGATCTGGTCTGCGACGTCCGCTTTCTGCCCAATCCACATTGGGTGCCCGAGCTCCGCGACCACACGGGACAGGACGCAGACGTACGCGATTACGTCTTGGGACAGGACGGAGCCCGCGACTATCTGCAGACGTACACGCACCTGCTGAATTTGACGATCGAGGGATACGTGCGGGAAGGCAAGAGGTACATGACGGTAGCCGTCGGCTGCACCGGAGGTAAGCATCGAAGTGTTGCGATGACCGAAGCGTTGGCCGGCATTCTCGCCGAGCAGGGTGATGTGTCCGTGCGCGTGCTGCATCGCGATCTGGGTCGCGAATGAGCGAAACCGGCACCGCAACGCAGGAACCGGGCCCGAAGATCGTCGCCCTCGGGGGCGGTCACGGTCTGTACGCCACCCTGTCCGCGGCCAGGCTGCTCGGCCACGACGTCACCGCCATCGTCACAGTCGCCGACGACGGAGGATCGTCGGGGCGTCTGCGGGCCGAGCTCGGCGTCATTCCTCCCGGAGATCTACGTATGGCGCTGGCTGCGCTGGCGCGCTCCGACGAACGAACGCAGCTGTGGACCGATGTGCTGCAGCATCGGTTCGGGGGTACCGGTGCGCTGGCCGGACACTCGGTGGGCAACCTCATCCTCGCCGGACTCACCGAGGTGCTCGGTGACCCCATCGCTGCACTCGACGAGATGGTGCGGATGCTCGGAATCGACGGCCGAGTGCTGCCGATGTCGCCCATCGCACTCGACATCGAAGCGGACGTCTCCGGCCTCGAGGACGACCCCCGAGTCAGCCGCGTCATTCGCGGACAGGTGGCGGTTGCGACGACCCCCGGCAAGGTTCGGCGCGTGCGGTTGCTGCCACCCGACCCGCCTGCCTCGGCAGATGCCCTCGCGGCGATCGACGAGGCCGATCTGGTGGTGCTCGGTCCCGGATCCTGGTTCTCGAGTGTCATTCCACACGTTCTGGTGCCGGATCAGCTGGCCGCCCTGGCACGTACTTCCGCGCCGAAAGTGCTCGTGCTGAACCTGGCGCCGGAGCTGGGAGAGACCACCGGATTCTCCGCCGAGCGCCATGTCCACGTACTCTCCCAACACGCACCTGATTTGGGAATCGACTACGTGTTGGTCGATTCCGCCTCGGTCCCGGAGGGCAGCAACCGCGAACACGTAGCGCGGGCAGCGGCCCGGCTCGGTGCCGAGGTCGTTTACGTCGATGTTGCCGAAAACGGCACTCACGCACATCATTACGGAAAGCTTGCTGCAGCTCTCGGCTCCATCGTGACGCCCACCGGCGGCACTGCACCGACTGCTGCAGGCAGAGAGGGGATCACTTCGTGGCCATGACAGCGGAGGTCAAGGACGAGCTGAGCAGGCTCACCGTCAGTCAGGTCAGTTGCCGCAAGGCAGAGGTGTCCGCGCTCCTGCGATTCGCCGGTGGATTGCACATCGTGGCCGGTCGGGTGGTGGTCGAGGCGGAAGTGGATCTCGGGTCCATCGCGAGGCGGCTGCGTCGCGAGATCTTCGAGCTGTACGGCTACTCCTCCGACGTGCACATGCTCGGTGCCGGCGGACTGCGCAAGACCTCGCGTTACGTGGTCCGGGTGGCCAAGGACGGGGAGGCCCTGGCTCGCCAGACCGGACTGCTGGATCTGCGCGGGCGCCCGGTTCGTGGCCTGCCCGCCCAGGTGGTCGGTGGCACGGTGGGGGATTCCGAAGCAGCGTGGCGCGGTGCGTTCCTCGCACACGGCTCGCTCACCGAGCCGGGCCGATCCTCGGCGCTCGAGATCAGCTGCCCAGGACCGGAAGCAGCTCTGGCGCTCGTCGGAGCGGCCCGCCGACTCGGAGTGGCCGCGAAGGCCCGCGAGGTGCGCGGAACCGATCGAGTGGTGGTGCGCGACGGCGAGGCGATCGGAGCGCTTCTCACCCGCATGGGAGCACAGGACACCAGGCTCGTCTGGGAAGAACGTCGAATGCGGCGCGAGGTGCGAGCCACGGCGAACCGACTCGCCAATTTCGACGACGCCAACCTCCGGCGCTCTGCGCGGGCGGCCGTTGCCGCCGCAGCGCGGGTCGAGCGAGCCCTGAACATCCTCGGTGAGGACGTGCCGGATCATCTTGCTGCTGCGGGTTCGCTCCGAGTACAGCATCGCCAGGCTTCCTTGGAAGAACTCGGGCAGTTGGCCGACCCGCCGATGACGAAGGACGCGGTGGCGGGCCGAATCCGACGGCTGCTGTCCATGGCCGACCGCAAGGCGAAGGAAACCGGCATTCCGGACACCGAGTCCGCGGTCACCGCAGAACTGCTCGACGAGGCCTGACCGCCTCCGAAGAGTGATGCGCGCGCTCTGCCTGCGCGCACACTAGGGTGGGAACCGCGTGTGGCACCCCGCATGCAGGCATGACCAGACATCTGTTTTCACAACTTTTAGGAGCGAACAGTGACGATCCGGGTAGGCGTCAACGGCTTCGGCCGCATCGGGCGTAACTTCTTCAGGGCTGTCGACGCGCAGAAGGCGCTCGGTACCACCGACATCGAAATCGTTGCTGTCAACGACCTGACCGACAACGCATCGCTCGCACACCTGCTCAAGTACGACTCGATCCTGGGCCGCTTGCCGCACGATGTCTCGCTCGAGGGCGAGGACACCATCGTCGTCGGCGGACAGAAGATCAAGGCGCTGTCGCTGCGCGAGGGCCCGTCCGCACTTCCGTGGGGTGACCTGGGCGTCGACGTCGTCGTCGAATCGACCGGCATCTTCACCGACGCTGCGAAGGCACAGGGCCACATCGACGCCGGTGCCAAGAAGGTCATCATCTCCGCGCCCGCCAAGGGCGAGGACATCACCATCGTGATGGGCGTCAACGACGACAAGTACGACGGCAGCCAGAACATCATCTCCAACGCGTCGTGCACCACCAACTGCCTCGGCCCCATCGCCAAGGTTCTCGACGACGAGTTCGGCATCGTCTCGGGCCTGATGACCACGATCCACGCGTACACGCAGGATCAGAACCTGCAGGACGGCCCGCACAGCGACCTGCGTCGCGCTCGCGCTGCAGCGCTGAACGTCGTCCCCACCGGTACCGGTGCAGCCAAGGCTATCGGCCTGGTTCTCCCGCAGCTGCTCGGCAAGCTCGACGGCTACGCACTTCGGGTGCCGATCCCCACCGGCTCGGTCACCGACCTGACCGCTCTGCTGAAGAAGAAGGCCAGCGCGGACGACATCAACGCCGCGATGAAGGCAGCTGCCGAAGGCCCGCTGAAGGGCATCCTGAAGTACAACACCGATCCGATCGTGTCCTCGGACATCGTCACCGACCCGCACTCGTCGATCTTCGACGCGCCGCTGACGAAGGTCATCGACGACCAGGTCAAGATCGTCTCCTGGTACGACAACGAGTGGGGCTACTCCAACCGCCTCGCCGACCTCATCGGTCTCGTCGGCAAGTCCCTCTGACACCGATGGCTGTCAAGACACTGCAGGATCTGCTCGATGCCGGTGTCGAAGGCCGTGGCGTCCTCGTGCGATCGGACTTCAACGTCCCGCTCGAGGACGGCACGATCACCGATCCCGGCCGTATCCAGGCGTCGATCCCGACTCTTCGAGCACTGGTCGAGGCGGGTGCCAAGGTCATCGTCACCGCCCATCTCGGTCGTCCCGACGGCAAGCCCGACGCGAAGTACAGCCTGGCTCCGGTCGCAGCGAAGCTCGGCGAGCTGCTCGGACGCCACGTTCAGCTCGCAGGCGACGTGGTGGGTCAGGACGCCGAGGCTCGCGCCGAGGGCCTGACCGACGGCGACGTGCTGCTGCTCGAGAACATTCGCTTCGATCCGCGCGAGACCAGCAAGGACGAGTCCGAGCGAGCTGCTCTGGCTCGTGAGCTCGTCGCGCTGGCCGGCGACGACGCGGCATTCGTCTCCGACGGATTCGGCGTCGTGCACCGCAAGCAGGCGTCGGTCTACGACGTGGCGCAGTTGCTGCCGCATTACGCGGGCACCCTCGTCGCTGCCGAGGTCGAGGTGCTGGCCAAGCTCACCGAGGATGCGGCACGTCCGTACGCGGTGGTGCTCGGCGGCTCCAAGGTCTCGGACAAGCTCGGCGTCATCGAGGCGTTGGCTCCCAAGGTCGACACCCTGGTGATCGGCGGCGGCATGGCCTTCACCTTCCTTGCGGCACAGGGTTATTCGGTCGGAAACTCGCTTCTTCAGGAGGATCAGATCGGAGTCTGCAAGGATTTGCTCGAGCGCTTCGGTGACGTGATCCACCTCCCTGTCGACATCGTCGTGGGAGACAAGTTCGCGGCGGATGCCGAGGCGAAGACCGTGAAGGCCTCCGAGATTCCGGATGGCTGGATGGGTCTGGACATCGGTCCGGACTCGGTCAGTCGTTTTGCGGTCGTGCTCTCGAACGCCAAGACCGTCTTCTGGAACGGACCGGCCGGCGTGTTCGAGTTCGACAAGTTCTCGGCCGGCACCAAGGGCATTGCGGAAGCGATCATCGGAGCCACCGAGAAGGGCGCGTTCAGCGTGGTCGGCGGCGGCGACTCCGCGGCGGCCGTGCGCACCCTCGGATTGCCCGACGACGGCTTCTCGCACATCTCCACCGGAGGCGGTGCATCCCTCGAATACCTCGAAGGCAAGCAGCTCCCCGGTCTATCGGTCCTGGAGGCATGACGCATGGCACGTAAGCCGCTCATCGCGGGCAACTGGAAGATGAACCTCAACCACCTCGAAGCCATTTCGCTGGTGCAGAAGATCGCTTTCTCGTTGCCCGAGAAGTACTTCGACAAGGTCGACGTGACGGTGATCCCTCCGTTCACCGACATTCGTAGTGTGCAGACACTGGTCGAGGGCGACAAGCTGCTGCTCACCTACGGTGCGCAAGACGTGTCGTCCGAGGACAAGGGAGCGTTCACCGGCGAGATCAGCGGTTCGATGCTGGCCAAGTTGGGATGCACCTTCGTCGTGGTGGGTCACTCCGAACGGCGCACTCTGCACAGCGAGGACGACGCCGTCGTGCTGGCCAAGACGAAGGCGGCGCTGAAGAACGGCCTCACGCCGATCGTCTGCATCGGTGAGGGGCTGAACATCCGCGAGGCCGGCGAGCACGTGGCCTACAACGTGGCCCAGTTGCGTGGTTCGCTCAGCGGCCTGTCGGCCGATGACATCTCCAAGGTCGTCATCGCCTACGAACCGGTGTGGGCGATCGGCACCGGTCGGGTCGCGTCGGCATCGGACGCCCAGGAAGTGTGCGGGGCGATTCGCGAGGAACTGAAGGCGCTGTCCTCGGATGAGGTCGCGGCGGGTGTGCGGGTGCTGTACGGCGGCTCGGTCAACGCCAAGAACGTCGGCGAGATCGTGGGCCAGCCCGATGTCGACGGTGCCCTGGTCGGGGGAGCGTCGCTCAAGGCGGACGAATTCGCCACGCTGTCGGCTATCGCCGCAGGTGGACCCCTGCCCTGATCGGTCGTCGGCAACGCCGACCGAACGATTTTCGGACACCTCGCTTCGGCGGGGTGTCCGAAGCCGTTCGTGGGGCCAGGTAGGCTGCTGGAGGCATCGAATCGAGTTTGAGGTGGACATGGATCTGTTTCTGGATATTCTGCTGGTCATCACCAGTCTGGCGTTGATCTTGCTGATCCTGCTGCATCGCGGCAAGGGTGGCGGATTGTCCAGTCTGTTCGGTGGCGGAGTGCAGTCCAGCCTGTCCGGTTCCACGGTCGTCGAGAAGAACCTGGATCGTCTGACAGTGTTCACCGGCCTGATCTGGCTCATCGCGATCCTCGGAATCGGCCTGGAGATCAAGTACACCTGATCCACTTCGGCTCCGAGTGCGAGTTGGTGACGAAGCGACGATACTGGGTGGATGAGCGAATCCTCCTACGAGTCAGTCGGTTCCCCAGCCTTCGTCCCACCGACAGCTCAGGGTCGAGAGTTGACCGAGCCTCTCCGTGAGGACATCCGCTATCTCGGCGGCATCCTGGGTGAGATCATTCGTGAGCACGAGGGCGACGACGTTTTCGAGCTGATCGAAGCGGCGCGAGTCGAATCCTTCGCGGTACGCAGGTCCGAGATCGAGCGTGACGACTCGGTCGGTCGGTACACCGATGTGGAAGTGGCGCAGGCGGTTCCGCTCATCAGAGCCTTCAGCCATTTCTCGCTCCTGGCCAACCTCGCCGAGGATCTGCACCGCGAACGCCGTCGTGCGATCCACCTCGATCGCGAGGATCCGCCGCAGAACAGCAGTCTCGACGCAACATGGCTGAAAATCGATGCTGCGGCCCCGACGCGCGAGCAGGTGGCCGCGGCGTTGACCGATGCGTTGGTGGCTCCTGTCATCACCGCCCATCCCACCGAAACACGCCGACGGACCGTCTTCGACGTGCAGTCGAAGATCACCGAACTGATGCGCCGGCGCGATGTGGCCACCGCAGCTCTCGAGGGCAAGGCTGCGAGCGCGACGAAGGAATTGGCCGTCATCGACGTGCAGATTCGCCGGCAAGTGCTGACGCTGTGGGAGACCGCTCTGATTCGGTTGTCGCGCTTGCGAATTCAGGATGAAATCGAAGTCGGTCTTCGCTATTTCGAGTCCTCGCTGTTCGACGTCATGCCGGCCCTCAATGCCGACGTGCGCGCAGCGCTGCGGGCACGGTGGCCCGAGGACGACCTGCTGCCCCGCCCCATCCTTCGCCCCGGATCGTGGATCGGCGGCGATCGAGACGGCAACCCGAACGTCACCGGAGAAGTGGTGCACACCGCGACGCACCAGGCGGGCTACGTCGCCTTCGAGCACTATCTGGACGAACTGGTGGCGCTCGAGAAGGAACTGTCGATGTCTGCGCGTCTGGTGGACGTGACCGAGGAGCTCACCGCTCTGGCCGGTGCATCGGCGGAACCGGACGATCGGCGGGCGGACGAGCCGTACCGGGTAGCCGTCGTCGGCATCCGGGCCAGGCTGACTGCCACCGCTCGTGCTGTGCTCGACGCGGTTCCGGTGTCCGGCATCGACCTCGGGGCGGAGAAATACGACGGTCCACAAGACATTCTCGACGACCTCGACGTCATCGATCGCGCCCTGCGGGCCGACGGAGACGGTTTGATCGCCGACGATCGCCTGCTCCGGCTCAGACAATCGGTCGAGACGTTCGGATTCCATCTACAGGCTCTGGACATGCGGCAGAACTCCGAGACCCACGAGGAAGTGGTGGCCGAGCTGCTGGCGTGGGCCGGTGTACACCCGGACTACATGTCCCTCGGGGAGGATGAACGGGTCTCCGTACTGTCGCAGGAACTCGCCACTCGGCGACCGCTCATCGGCCCCAATGCGCAGCTCAGCGAACTCGCAACCAAGGAACTGGGCATCGTCAGGGCAGCCAAGGAAGCCATCGACCACCTGGGACCCGACACGATCCAGAACTACATCATCAGCATGTGTCAGTCGGTCAGTGACATGCTCGAGGCCGCCTTGCTGCTCAAAGAAGCCGGCATCTTCGACCCCGGCACCGACGGGGCGTCGCCTACGTCCACGGTGGGTGTGGTGCCGCTGTTCGAGACCATCGAGGATCTTCAGCAGGGCGCAGCGACGTTGCTCGCCACCCTCGAGGTTCCGATCTACCGCGCGCTGGTGGCCGGGCGCGGAATGAATCAGGAAGTCATGCTCGGGTATTCGGACTCGAACAAGGACGGCGGGTATCTCGCAGCCAACTGGGCCTTGTATCGCGCCGAGCTGGATCTGCTCGAGGCATCACGCAAAACGGGTATTCGCTTGCGGCTCTTCCACGGTCGCGGCGGGACGGTCGGCCGCGGCGGCGGTCCCAGCTACGACGCCATTCTGGCGCAGCCGCCCGGCGTGGTGCAGGGATCGCTGCGACTCACCGAGCAGGGTGAGATCATCGCGGCGAAATACGCCGAACCGTCCATGGCGCGTCGCAACCTCGAATCCCTCGTCGCGGGAACCCTGGAATCGACTCTCCTCGATGTCGAGGGCCTGGGTGACGGCGCGGAGGCTGCCTACGACATTCTGGACGATCTCGCCGCGAAAGCCCGCGCGGCATACGGCCGTCTGGTGCACGAAGAGCCCGGATTCGTCGAGTACTTCCGCACCTCGACGCCGGTCGCCGAGGTCGGTGAGCTCAACATCGGCTCTCGGCCTGCGTCACGGAAGCCCACGAACTCGGTGTACGACCTCCGAGCGATCCCATGGGTGATGTCGTGGAGTCAGTGCCGCGTCATGCTGCCCGGTTGGTATGGCACCGGGTCTGCGTTCGAGGAGTGGGTAGGCGACGACGACGGCAAACTCGAGGTGCTGTCGGATCTGTACCGCAAGTGGCCGTTCTTCCAGACCGTCTTGTCCAACCTCGCGCAGGTGATGGCCAAGTCCGATCTGGGGATCGCGGCCCGGTACGCCGAACTGGTGCCCGACGCAGACCTACGGGCGCGGATCTTCGGCATGATCGAGGCCGAACACGCCACGACCGTCCGGATGTATCTGAAGATCACCGGCCACAGTCGTCTGTTGGAAGACAACCCGTCGCTCGAGCGCTCGGTGCACAACCGATTCCCCTACCTGGAACCGCTGAATCAGATGCAGGTCGAGATGTTGCGACGCTATCGCAACGGTGACGACGACGAACGCGTCAAGCGCGGCATCCTGCTGACGATGAACGGGCTCGCGACGGCACTGCGTAACAGCGGCTAGCGCGTGAGTAGTCGGCGCACCTCGATCGAGTAGTTCTACTCGCGCGCCACGTCGATGTCGTCGAGCACAGTGTTGTCCATGACGATATCGACGCAGGTGCGAGTGTCCGAAAGACGGCTCCGGTTACGGGTTCTCGGCACTGTGGGTTGCGCGATCGGTGCACCGATACTGGGACTGTTCTCTGGGGCCGCAGCATGGTCCGTCGTGGCGGAGTCCGAACCGAACATGCTGCACCTGTTCGGGACGCAACTGGTTGCCGTTGCGGCGTGGGTGCTGTGGATCGGGTTCTGGTCGCTTGCCATACGGACGGTGGCGGATGTACACGACCGCACCGAGTCTGCACGGGTCACCGTGTGTGCGTGGACGACCGTCGTGGTGGCCGTGGGAATCGCACACGCGTTCGGCCTGGCATACGCGATGGTATGGACGGTCATTCCGCTCGGGTCGCTGTTCGCGTGGATGTTCTGACCGTGTGTAGCGGGCTCGCGCTTCGCGGAACCGGCCGCCGGCGGATCGCGTCCAACGAGGTATGAGGCAGTGCAGAAACGACACCGATGCCTGGCGCGACGGATCCGCCTACCGCACCAGCGATAGACGGTATGGAGGTCTTGGCTGGGGCCTCTCCGCATGTAAGCGTGGGTTGCCGACAGGAGTGGGTCCTGGCCGGTAGAGCCACAGATGTGGGAGGCC
>NZ_NOXY01000014.1:0-68221 GCF_002258735.1 Rhodococcus sp. WWJCD1 | reverse complement strand
GCGGCCGAATGCGCCGTCGACGAGCAGGGCCCAGACGTCGCCGAAGGTGACGTTCTGTGCGACGAGTTCTTCGATGTCGACGCCGCGGTAGCGCAGTGCGCCACCGTCCTTGTCGGGTTCGGCGATGTCGGAGGTGAACGCGACGACACCTTCGAGACCGGAGACGAAATCCTCGGGAACTGTCGAGTTCGACTCCGCGATCGTGGCGGTCATGGTTGTCTCGTTTCGTGGAGGGTGGTCGGTCCGGGCGGGTTGTCAGGCTGAGGCAGTAGCCGCGAAACCGATTCGATTGAAGCGCTTTTCGCGGGCGATCATGCGCATCGACGGATCCTGAGCGATCAGGTCGGCGAGCTCCCGGTGCAGGACGGCACCCACCCGGTCACAGAACTGCTGCGATTCGTCTGCCGCGTCGGGCAACTCGGGAATGATGATGTCGACAACGCCTGCGCGGTAGAGATCGAGGGAGCGCACTCCCTGCTTGGTGGCCATCTCGGCCGCATGCGCAGTGTCCCGATGCACGATGGCCGACGCGCCCTCGGGCGGCAGTGGTGACAGCCACGCGTGCTGGGCTGCCAGAACACGGTCCGCCGGCACCAGCGCGAGTGCGCCTCCACCGGTTCCCTGACCCAAAAGCAGTGACAGCGTGGGTGTTTCGAGATCGACCATATCGGCGATGCACCGGGCGATCTCTCCCGCCAGGCCACCCTCCTCGGCCTCCTTCGACAGCGCGGCACCAGCGGTATCGATGACGGTGACGAGCGGTAGCTTCAGATCCTGTGCCAGACGCATTCCGCGTCGAGCCTCGCGGAGCGCCGCGGGACCGAGCGGAGTCTTGGTCGTCTGACCCCGGCGGTCCTGCCCGAGGAGAACACACGGCATGTCGCCGAACCGGACGAGCGCGAGAATCAGACCCGGGTCCGACTCACCCTGACCGGTGCCGTTGAGCGGCAACACATCTGCCGCGGTGCTGAACAGCAATTCGCGTACACCGGGGCGGTCGCTTCGGCGGGAAGCCAGGATCGACGTCCACGCGGGCACGTCCTCGATCTTCCACTCCAGCGCTTCGACGCTGCGCGGGCGGTACGACGGGATGTCGGTCATGATCCGCAACGCCCGATCGACGATCTCGCCGAGCTGCTCGGGTGGTCGGATGGCGTCGATGAGTCCGTGCGCCTGAAGATTCTCCGACGTCTGCACACCCGTGGGGAACTTCGCGTCGTACAGCGCCTCGTACACGCGGGGACCGAGGAAACCGACGAGGGCACCGGGCTCGGCGACGGTGACGTGCCCGAGCGAACCCCAGGATGCGAAGACGCCACCGGTGGTGGGGTGTCGCAGGTACACGATGTACGGCAGGTTCGCCGCCTTGTGCGCGGTGATCGCCGCGGTGATCTTGACCATTTGCAAGAACGCGACTGTGCCCTCCTGCATGCGGGTTCCGCCGGAGGTCGGCAGCGCCAGCAGCGGTAGGCGCTCGTCGGTCGATCGGTGAACCGCGTTGACCAGCCGCTCGCCCGCCGCAACACCGATCGAGCCGGCCAGGAAGGCGAACTCCCCGAGCAGAATGGCCACCTTGCGGCCGCGGATGGTGGCGGAGCCGGTGAGTACGGACTCGTCCAATCCGGTCTTCTCGCGGGCCGCGGCGAGTTCGCTCGCGTACTCGTCGTCGACGACGTAATCGGCGGTCGGGGTGTCCCAGGAATCGAAACTGTCGGCATCGATCACCAGATCGAGCAGTTCGATGGCGGTCATTCTGGTCATCGTGTCGCCTCTTTCAGCCATTCGCGGACGAGTTGGTCGTCGGCACCGAGTACCGGCGGTGCCAGGTGGTTGGTTTCGGTGACCTCGGTGCCGTCGGACTCGAAGAAGCGCAGCGGCGGCCCGGGAAGAGTGACCTTGCCGAGCGTCGCGTGCTCGACATCGACCAGCAGACCTTGAGATTTGGTCTGCTCCCACTCGTACACTTCCTGGACGTTGCGTACTTTGCCTGCGGGAACACCGATCTCGTCGAGGAGAGTCAGCAGCGGCTCGGTCTCGTAGGTGCGGAAGATCTTGGAGACGAGCTCGATGACGTCGTCGCGACTGTCGACCCGCTGCGGGTTGGTGGCCATGCCTTCGAGGTCGGGGTCGATGCCGAAGCCCTCGCAGAACCGGTGCCACAGTCCCTCGCTGCCCACCGAGATCTGCACGGCACCATCGGAGGTCGGAAACAGGCCGTACGGGCAGATCGACGGATGGTGGTTGCCCTGAGCCTTGCCGATCTCGCCGGCGACCGTCCACTTGGTGCCCTGGAAGGCGTGCACTCCGACGACGCTGGCGAGCAACGAGGTGCGGACCACCTTGCCGCGGCCGGTGCGGTCCCGCTCGCGCAGAGCCGCGAGAACTCCGAAGGCTCCGTACATTCCGGCCAGGAGATCTGCGATGGGAACGCCGACCCGCTGGACGTCGTCCGGGCTCGAGCCGGTGAAGGACATCAGCCCCGCCTCACCCTGCGCGATCTGGTCGTATCCGGATCGTCCGCCCTCGGGGCCGTCGTGGCCGAACCCACTGATCGACAGCACCACTGTGCGCGGGTTGATCTCGGCGATGCGCTCGGGCGAGAAGCCGAGCCGGTCGAGAACGCCGGTGCGAAAGTTCTCGAGCAGGACGTCCGCTCGTTCGATCATGTGCTCCAACGCTTCTCGGCCATCGTCGGTCTTCAGGTCGAGGGCGATGGACCGCTTGTTGCGGTTGGCCGAGAGGAAGTACGTCGACTCGCGCTCGGCGTCACGCGGAGTGACGAAGGGGGGACCCCAGACTCGGGTGTCGTCGCCGCCCTTCGGAGTTTCGACCTTGATGATGTCGGCGCCGAGGTCGCCGAGCATCATCGCCGCGTGTGGGCCGGCCAGAGCGCGGGTCAGATCGACCACCACGGTTCCTTCGAGCGGTCCGGTTCTGCCTGTCGTGTTGAGGGGCATCGAAGTGATCCTTTGCGTCGAAGCGAGGTGGGGGCTGAATCAGAGAGGATTGGATTATTGGGCCAGTGGCCTATCCAATTCCATTGGACCAGCGATTCCCGAAGAAGTCAAGTAACGATTCACGAGTCTTTGCCCAGCTCAGACGCGTGATGGCGGCACGCCGAGTACACGTGCCGCCATCGTTCGAGTACTGCCAGGCCCGAGAACGTGCCGAACGGCTACATCCAGCCGGGGACGACCAGGATGCCCCAGGCGATCAGTGGACCGATGATCACGACCAGCGCGCTGTATTTGAGAATCTGCTTGTAGAACACGTCGCGATCGATGTCCTGGGCGTTGGCGAGCACCAGCGCTCCGTTCGTGGAGAACGGGCTGACGTCGACGATGGTCGAGGCGATGGACAGGGCAACGATGACTCCGATGGCCCCCACTTCACCGGCCAGCAGGAACGGAACGGCCAGCGGGATGGTGACGCCGAGGATCGCCGTGGACGAGGCGAACGCCGAGACGATGGCACCGATGTAGCAGAGCAGCAGTGCCACGAGCAGGGGAATGCCGATTCCGGCCACTGCGTCGCCGACGTATTCGACGGTTCCGGCTTCCTGCAGCACCCCGACGAACGTGAGCACGCCGCCGATGAGCAGCACCGTCGACCAGCTGATCTGGTTGATCGCGCCCTTCTGGGCCTTGGGCGACGCCAGAGCGAGGATCACGGCGACCGTCATCGAGATGAAGCCGACATCGAGATCGAGTACGAGCGAGAAGATCGCAAGCGATGCCAGGCCGATGAGCGTGAGAATCTGATCGAAGGTGATCGCCTTGACCGCGGTGGCCAGCGGCGGCGCGTTCTCGACGGTGACCGTCTGACCGGACGGCTTGGGAGTCGACGACCCGAACCCGCGCATGACCGTCCGCGAACCTCCGCCGCCGACGCCGCCGGTGTCGCCGTCGGGGCGGGTGCCGTCCTCGTCGTGCACGCTGCGGCCGATGAGCGATCGTCCGCCGAGGAACATGAAGAGCGCAGCCCCGATTGCGGCATTGAAGAGCATGCTGCCGAGGAAGAGTGTGAGCGGACTGTTGACCAGTCCCGCCTTGGCGGCGATGTTGTTGACGGTCACGCCGTAGATGCTGATGGGCGAGAAACCGCCCGCCTGCGCACCGTGGATGACCATCATGCCCATGAGCAGGGCATTGATCTTGTAGCGCGCGGCGAAACCGAGGGCGATGGGTGCCACGATGGCCACAGCAGCGGGCCCGAGCGCTCCGATCGACGTCAGGACGCCGGTGATGCCGAACATCACCCAGGGGATGAGGGCCACTCGGCCGCCGACGAGTCGAACAGCGCCGCGGACCAGGAGGTCGACCGTGCCGTTGTTCTGCGCAATGGCGAAGAGGTAGGTGATGCCGACGAGCGTGAGGAACAGGCTGCTCGGGAAGCCGGCGATGATGTCGTCGGCACCCATGCCCACGGCAATAGTTCCGACGAAGAACGCCGCCACGAACCCCAACGCACCCATGTTCACGGGGAACACGGTTGCAGCGAGGAACATGACGACGAGCGCAAGGATGGGTATCAACTCGGTCGACATCGAAGGTCTCCGGTCCGTCTCTGGTAGCACTCGAGCGGTTGCCCGAGATCTTCAGTGGCTAATTGGACTGGCCACTGAGTCAATAGGGACTCAACCAGTGAAGTGGATCACTTGTCAAGCCCGGATGTGTCGGCCGTTACGTAACTTATGACGGCTAGGGTGAAGGTCCAGAGGAACAGAGAGCGAGTGACACAGTGGCTGAGCAAATTCGCCCCGTGACCCGACCACGGCTGTACGAGGTCATCGTCGAACAGCTGTGCAAGCACATCGCCGATCGCGACATGAACCCTGGCGATCGTCTCCCGCCCGAGCGCGAACTTGCCGGCCACCTCGGCGTCAGTCGAGCCTCGCTGAGTCAGGCGCTCGTCGCGCTCGAGGTGCAGGGGATCCTGTCGGTCCGCCACGGCGACGGCGCAGTTCTGGTGCGACGACCCGTGGGAGACATGGCAATTCGCGCCCTCCGCGAACACGCCGACCGTCTGCCCGAGGTGATCGAAGCCCGCGAGGCACTCGAGGTCAAGCTCGCCGAGCTTGCCGCATCCCGTCGCAGCGAGAGCGAAATGGCGGCGATCGACCACGCCGTGTCCGTGATGGCGTCGGAGATCACCGACGGCGACCGCGGCGACTCGGGAGACGAACTGTTCCACCACGCGATCACCGCAGCGGCGCACTCCCCGCTACTCGCCCGCCTCATGGGGGAAATTGCCGAGTTGATTCGCGAGACTCGAATCGAATCCCTGTCGCAGTCCGACCGTCCGCAGGCCTCCCTCGAAGGCCATCGGCGCATCGCCGAGGCTGTGCGACAACAGGACCCGGCCGAGGCCGGGCGCGCAATGGCAGACCATATTCGGCTCGTCTCGGATGTCGCGCTACTGCGAGCAGGCGACAGCTAGACACTCCGGAAGCGGTCCCCCGCCGAACTCGAAGTTGTGGATGAATTCCGACCCGAATCCGTCCATAACGTCGAGTTCGGCAGGGCGGGGAGCATCGTTGGTTGACATCCAGGGCAGCGTCGCGCCATCATTATTGGCACAGCGCCAATAAGTCGGCGCTTCGAGCCAAGGACTTGCCATGACTGCACTCGCAGACCGCACCAGCGACGACCTCGCTACCGAGCTCGCCGATGTGCGCCAGCTCGCCAGAGGATTCTTCGAAAAAGAGGTAGCGCCGCACCGCGAGGAATTCGCGGCAGCCGGACGTCCCAGTCGCGACGTCTACCGCACAGCGGGAAACCTCGGGCTGCTCGGCATGTCGGTGCCCGAGCAGTACGGCGGCGGTGGCGGCGACTTCCGTCACGAGGCGGTGCTGTTCGAGGAGCAGGTCCGAGCGGGCGACACGGCCATGCAGTTGGGCGTGCACAGCGGCATCGTTCCGCACTACATCCTGGCCTACGCGTCCGAGGAGAAGAAGCAGCGCTGGCTGCCGAAGCTGTGCTCTGGCGAGTGGATCGGTGCCATCGCGATGACCGAACCCGGCACCGGCTCGGATCTGCAGGGCATCACCACGCGAGCGGTTCGTGACGGCGACGACTACGTCGTCACCGGCGCAAAGACGTTCATCTCCAATGGAGCCCATTGCGATCTGATCATCATCGCTGCCAAGACCGACCCGTCCGCGGGAGCCCGGGGACTGTCACTGCTCGTCGCCGAGGTGTCCGACGACACCGAGGGATTCCATCGGGGACGAGTGCTGCACAAGATCGGCCAGAAGGGCCAGGACACCGCCGAACTCTCTTTCGACGGACTCCGCATCCCTGCCGCCAACATCCTCGGCGACGCCGAAGGTCGCGGGTTCGCCCAGTTGATGCAGCAACTCCCCCAGGAGCGCCTGATCTGCGGCATCGCCGCCGCAGCGATGATCGACGCAGCCGTCACACAGACCGTCGAGTACACCAAGTCGCGCAACGCGTTCGGCAAGACGCTGTTCGACCTGCAGAACACCAAGTTCGAGCTCGCCGAATGCGCCACGATCGGACGCGTCGTGCGAACCTTCGTCGATGATGCTGTGGCGCAACATATCTCCGGAACACTCGACGTCACGACAGCTGCAATGGTCAAGTACTGGACCACCGACCGGCAGTTCGAGGTGGTGGACCGCTGCCTGCAGCTCTTCGGCGGCTACGGCTACATGGAGGAATACCCCATCGCCCGCATGTTCGTCGACGGCCGCATCGCCCGCATCTACGCCGGTGCCAACGAAGTCATGAAAGACCTCATTTCCCGCTCGCTCTAGAAAGGCCACCACCATGGAGGCGTTCCTCTACGACGCAGTGCGCAGCCCACGTGGCCGCGGCAAGAGCTCCGGCTCTCTGCACACCGTCAAACCGGTCGACCTGGCCGCGAACACGTTGTCCACGTTGCTCTCTCGACACTCCCAGCTCGATCCGGCCCTGATCGATGACGTCGTGCTCGGTGTCGTCACCCCGGTGGGCGATCAAGGCTGTGACATCGCCCGAACCGTCGCGATGGTTGCCGGGCTGCCGGACAGTGTCACCGGCGTTCAGCTCAACCGCTTCTGCGGATCCGGACTCGAAGCCGTCAACACTGCGGCGCAACGTGTTCGGTCCGGATGGGATCGGCTCATCGTCGCCGGTGGCGTCGAATCGATGTCTCGTGTGCCGCTCGGGGCGGACGGCGGCGCATGGCCGTGCGACCCACTGACCAACTACGGCAGCTACTTCGTTCCGCAGGGAGTCAGTGCAGACCTCATCGCGACGATCGAGGGGTTCGACCGCGACGCGGTCGACGCCTATGCCGTGCGTAGTCAGCAACGAGCGGCGCATGCCTGGTCGATGGGCCACTTCGAGAAGTCCGTCATCCCGGTGTTCGACGCCAACGGCCGGCTGATGCTCGATCACGACGAGATCATGCGACCGGAGACGACCACGGCCGATCTCGCTGCCCTGAAACCGTCGTTCGACCGGATGGGCGAGCTCGCCGGATTCGACGCGGTCGCCATGCAGAAGTACACCGAGGTCGAGCGCATCGACCACGTCCACCATGCCGGCAACTCCTCCGGCATCGTCGACGGCACCGCGATGGTTCTGATCGGATCCGAAGAAGCCGGTCGCGCAGGCGGATTGACCCCGCGCGGACGCGTCGTGGCCGGGGTTGTCGCAGGATCGGATCCGACGCTCATGCTCACGGGTCCGGTTCCGGCCACCCACAAGGTGCTGGCCGCTGCGGGACTCACCCTCGACGACATCGCGGTGTTCGAGGTCAACGAGGCATTCGCCTCGGTGGTGCTCAATTACGCGAAGAAGCTGAACATCGACCACGACCGCATCAACGTCAACGGTGGCGCGATCGCGATGGGCCACCCGTTGGGCGCAACCGGAGCCATGCTCACCGGAATGGCCCTCGACGAACTCGAGCGCCGCGGCGAACGCTACGCACTGATCACGCTGTGCATCGGTGCAGGAATGGGCGTCGCCACCATCATCGAGCGCCTGTGATCACCCTGCGAGAGAACAACAACCCGAGGACCTCGATGAACACTGCATGCGACCTGCGGACTCCCACGATCACCGGCGAGATCGGCACCGACCGCGTACTCGTACTGACGATCGACGATCCGACACAGGCCACCAACACGATGAACACCGCGTTCGGCGAGTCGCTCGGACAGGCCGTCGACTGGCTCGAGGCCAACCTCGATGCGTACGACGGCATCATCGTCACCTCGGGGAAGGATTCGTTCTTCTCCGGTGGCGACCTCGAGCTGCTGCGCGACGCCGGTCCGTCCGATCATGCGGTGATCGCCGACGCCCTCGATTTCACCAAGGACAAGTTTCGTCGCCTCGAGCGGCTGGGCAAACCGGTCGTGGCAGCACTCGGCGGCACCGCGCTCGGCGGCGGCTTCGAGATCGCACTGGCCTGTCATCACCGAATCGCACTGAGCCGAAACAATTCTCGATTCGGCCTACCCGAGGTGACGCTCGGTCTACTGCCCGGCACCGGCGGCGTCACCCGAACGGTCAGGATGTTCGGCATCGTCGAGGCTCTGACTCAGGTTGTGGGCCAGGGCCAGCGGTATCGGCCCGCGCAGGCCCTCGAACTCGGACTCGTCGACGAGGTCGTCGACACCCACGAGGAAATGATGGCGAACGCACGTGCCTGGATCGTCGCCAATCCCGAAGCGCTGCAGCCCTGGGACAAGAAGGGATTCAAGATTCCCGGCGGCACCGCGGCCTCACCCGCGCTGGCTGCGCAGCTGCCTGCCTTCGCGGCAACGGTACGCAAGCAGGTCAAGGGTGCACCCATGCCCGCTCCGATCGCGGTGGTTGCTGCGGCCGTGGAAGGTTCGGTTCTCGACTTCGAGTCGGCGTCGCTGGTGGAAACCCGGCACTGCACCTCACTCGCCTGCGGAGCCGTCTCGGGCAACCTGATCCAATCGATGTTCTTCGATCTGGGATCCATCAGCAAGGGAGGCTCTCGTCCCAGCGCCGAACCACACCGGGTACCCGAGAAAGTGCTGGTGATCGGGGCCGGAATGATGGGTGCCGCCATCGCCTACGTTGTCGCCTCGGCGAAGGTTCCCGTAGTGCTTCGCGATATCTCGATCGAATCCGCCGAGCGCGGAAAGGATTACGCGCGTGCGATTCTCGGCAAGGCCGTCACGAAGGGACGCACGACCCAGGCCGACGCCGATGCGGTGCTCGCGCTCATCACGACCACCTCCGACGCAGCCGACGCCGAGGGGTGCGATCTCGTCGTCGAGGCCGTCTTCGAGGATCCCGCCGTCAAGCAGCAGGCCTTCGAAGATGTGGACAAGTACCTCACCGCCGACGCACTACTGTGCTCGAACACCTCGACGCTTCCGATCACCCAACTGTCCCAGGGAGTCTCGCGTACCTCCGACTTCATCGGCACGCACTTCTTCTCCCCGGTGGACAAGATGCCCTTGGTGGAAATCGTGGTGGGCGAACACACCAGTGACTCCGCTCTGGCTCGCGCGTTCGACTTCGTACGGCTCATCGGCAAGACGCCGATCGTTGTCGGCGACAGTCACGGTTTCTTCACCACTCGGGTCATCGGCAGATTCATGGACGAGGCGATCTCGTTGGTCGCCGAGGGTGTACACCCGGCCACCGTCGAACAGGCTGCGCTGCAGGCCGGCTACCCGTCCGGCGCGCTCGCACTGATGGACGAGATTTCGTTGACTCTGTCGCGCCACATCCGAGAGGGCATGGCCGAGGCCGCCCGCGTCGACGGACGAGGGTGGATCGTCTCGGAGTCCTACCCGCTGGTCGATCGCCTGATCGACGAGTTCGATCGTCCGGGCCGCAAGGCGGGACGTGGGTTCTACGAGTACGCCGAGGACGGCACCAAGCTCGGACTGTGGCCAGGCCTGGTGGAGCACTACCACCGACCCGATCACGGAATCTCGTTCGAGGACATGATGGATCGTATGCTCGTCGCGCAATCGCTCGATTCGATCGCGTGCCTCGACGAGGGTGTCCTGCGTACGGTCGCCGATGCGAACATCGGTTCCATTCTCGGCATCGGCTACCCGGCCTGGACCGGAGGTGTGCTGCAGTTCGTCAATCAGTTCGACGGCGGTCTCCCCGGATTCACGCGGCGGGCCGACGAACTGCGGGCACGGTACGGCGATCGGTTCGTCGTGCCGAGGTCGCTGCGCGCACGCACCGAGCGGTACCTCTGACGCGTCGCGGCATCGGTTCGGTGCGATCATGAGAACCATGCCGGCCTCGAGCGCACCCAAGTGGAATCGTTTGGAACCGGACGAGCGACGCACGCAGATCCTGGCCAGCGCGGTTCGCTTGTTCGGAGACAAGCCCTATGCCGAGGTGTCGATGTCGGACGTCGCCGCCTCGGCCGGGGTGGCCCGCGGACTCATCCACCACTACATCGGCAGCAAACGCGATGTGTACCTCGAGTGCGTTCGCTTTCTGGTCACCGTTCCGCCCATCGAGGACGTACACCTGCCCACGGGTTCGCTCGAGGAACGAGCCCGCGGCAGCGTCCACTGGCTGGTCGGCGTAATCGAAACCCACGGTACGGCGTGGGTGTCGATGGCCAGCGGATCGGGCGTCGACGAGCAGGTGGCACAGATTCTGGACGAGGCCGACGATCTTGCGGCCGAACGAGTCTTGGACGCAACGGCATTCGAAGGCAGAGGCGGTGACCGTCGAATCGCGACCTCCGCGGTGCGGGCGTTCGGCGGCATGGTGAAGGCTGCGGGCCGTGAATGGCTCGTGCGCGGCACGCTGAACCGGGAGCAGGTCGAGACCCTGTTGACCGATGTACTCGTGACGGTTCTCGGTACCGTCGACGCCATGGACGACTCCCGGGAACGTTAGCCAGACAACCATTTTCGCGGACTGTCGACACCCGTCGAGCCATGCGTTCACTATTGACACCGTGCCAACAAGGTGGAACTGTGACGGTATTCACCCGGGCACCCTCGCCCCCTCTCGCACAAGGGACTCGATATGTATCTCACCCAAGGCCTGCATCGCTCTGCGGCGACAACTCCGAACCGGGCCGCGACGGTGTTCGGCGACCGCACTCGGACTTTCACCGAACAGATCGACCGCGTGGCGCGTTTGGCGGCAGGCCTGCAGGCCATCGGCGTGGAGTCCGGCGATCGAGTTGCGATGCTGGCGTTCAACAGTGACCGATACTCCGAATACCTGCTCGCGGTGCCGTGGGCAGACGCCGTGCTCAACCCCGTCAACATCCGGTGGTCGCCTGTGGAGGTCGCGTATGCGCTCAACGACTCCGACACCAAGGTCCTGCTGGTCGACGACACCTTCGGTGCCATGGTCCCGGCACTGCGCCCCGCATGCGCCGGCCTGCAGACCATCGTCTACTGCGGGGACGGTGCCACCCCCGAGGGCATGGTCTCGTACGAGGACCTCGTCGCATCCCACGATCCCGTTCCCGACGCGCGACGCAGCGGCGACGCCCTTGCCGGCCTCTTCTACACCGGTGGCACCACCGGCTTCCCCAAGGGCGTCATGCTCTCGCATGCGAACCTCGTCACCTCGGGCCTGGGAACGGTGGCAACCGGACAGCTGCTCGACGACGCCTCCGTCCTTCTCCACGCAGCCCCGATGTTCCACCTGGCCGATCTGGCCGCGTGGGTGGGTCAGGTCATGCTCGGTGGCACCCATGTCATGGTTCCGTTCTTCGAGCCGACCGCGGTCCTCGGCGCGATCGCACAGCACTCAATCACCGATGTGTTGTTGGTGCCCACGATGATTCAGCTGCTCGTCGATCACCCCACGTTGAGCGCGTTCGATACCTCGTCGCTGAGCCGCGTGCTCTACGGAGGATCACCCATCTCCGCCGGCGTCCTCGAACGCACCCTCGCCCGGCTCCCGCAGGCCCGCCTCACTCAGGCCTACGGCATGACAGAACTTGCGCCGGTCGCGTCGCTGCTGTGGCCCGAACACCATGTGGGCAAACGCATCGGCTCGGCCGGACGCGCGGCCCCGCACTCCGAGATCCAGATTCTCGGACCCGACGACGAGCAGATGCCCACCGGCTCGGTCGGCGAGATCTGTGTCCGCGGTGGACACGTGATGCTGGGTTACTGGAACAAGCCGGAAGAGACTGCCGCGGCAATTCGCGACGGATGGATGCACACCGGCGACGTCGGCTACCTCGACGCCGCTGGATTCCTGTTCGTCGTCGATCGACTCAAGGACATGATCATCACGGGCGGCGAGAACGTCTACAGCGCCGAGGTGGAGAGCGCGTTGAGCCTGCACCCCTCGGTGCTGGCCTGCGCTGTGATCGGTGTGCCCGACGAGGAGTGGGGCGAGCGCGTACACGCGTGTGTCGTTCTGGCCGAGGGACTCTCGCCCACTACTGCCGAACTGCGCGAGCACACCCGCAGCTACGTTGCCGGATACAAGACCCCGCGCACCATCGAGTTCGTCACCGCCCTCCCCATGAGCGGGGCAGGCAAAATACTCAAGCGGGACTTGCGGGATGCGCACGTGGCGAAGGATGCGCTCGGAGCGTCCCTGTGACACCGACGTTATCGGTCGGTCTCATGGCACGGGTGACGTGGTTCCGTAAGCCCGACGCACCACCTCGTCCAGAGTTTCCGCTAGTTGTGCGTCGGTGAGAGCACGTGGGCGGGCCACCGACGCAGCCGATAGGTATACCCCGCACAGCCATTCGAGCAGTTCGATGTTCGACAGCGCCGCCTCGAGATCGTGACCGGTAGCCACCGACCCGTGGTGGGCCATGATGACCGCCGACTTGGAGTCCATCGCCGCCACCACCGCGTCCGCGAGCATGACTGTGCCGAACGGCGCGAACGGCACCACCGGGACCCGGCCGCCGAGGGCCAACTGCGCGTAGTGCACGGGTGGCAGTTCGTCGGTGACGAGCGAAAGAGCAACTGCCGCAGAAGAATGCGCATGCACCACAGCCCGAACCTCGGACGACGAATAGATGCCCAAGTGCAGGCCCAGTTCCGATGTCGGCTCGTATGCGCCCGCGTGCACGGCGCCGTCCATCCCGACGAGCGTGACGTCCTCGATCGTGGCGTCGGCCGGCATCAGATGGTCCTGCAGGTGCGGGCAAATTTCCGAACGAAGTCGAGGTCGTAGGTCCCGACGTCGGTACCGAGACCCTGCGCAACCTGTGCGGCGGTCGCGTTGCCCAACTCGGCTGAGTCGACGAGGCTCATGCTCAGCGACAAGCCACGAACGAACCCTGCCGAGAACGCATCTCCGCATCCACTGGTATCCACCACGTCCACAGCGAACGCGGGTACCTCGACGGTCTCGTCCGGCGTAACGACGAGCGTCGGCGAGGCCCCGGCAGTGGCGACGACGCAGGACGCACCGAGCTCGAGCAGTCGGCGGCGCCCCTCCTCGAGGGTCGCGCAGCCGGTCCAGCCGAGGACCTGCTCGTCGTTCGGCAGTAGGTAGTCGACGTACGGGAGTGCGGGCGCGAAAGCACCGAGGCCCTCGGGAACAGACGGCGCAAGCTGTCGACGGTCACGACGACACCGTCCTCGTGGGCGCGGCGCGCGATGTCGCGCGCGGTGTCCGGTCCGAAGAACTCCGGTCCATCGAGATGCAAGAAGTCGACGTTGTGAAACATCTTCCACGGAACATGCTGAGACAGATAGCCACTGGCACTGATCACTGGCAAGGCCGGTCGCGAGCCATCCGGCCGAATCGGCAACACCGACGCCGAGGTCTGCACCCCGTCCAGACGATGCACCAGGGAGACGTCCACTCCGTCATCGGCGAGGAGCTGGAGGAGAAACGTGCCTGCCGAGTCACCACCGACGACTCCCGCGGTGTGTACCGCAGCACCCAGTCGGGCCAGCACCAGTGCCGTGCCCCCGGCGGTTCCCGCGGCCGACATCGCGATCTGCTCGGGATGTACGGCCTGCTGCCCGGCGGGTATCTCGGTCACCGGACGGACAAGAGTGTCGAGTACATGCACACCCAAGGTGAGCACCTCCGATCTCTCGCCTGTCCGTCACTGTTGCTGGAGTGTGACCGTTCAGCATGAACGGTCACGATTCCGAACGCTTACCGGGAGTTTGGCCCCAGGCTTGTACGCCGGTAGGTAGACGCGGAAGCCCGAGGCTGGTGCAGCGTTTGACTGTTGCAGTGACCACGTGGGAATGCGAACAGCCGAGTTGAGGCGGCGGCCACGGGTGATGGATGCTCGGATAAGCCACCAACGTCAACAGAAATTGATTCTTTTTGACGCTGTTGAGTGCGCAGCGCAGTTCGAATCGGTGCAGCCCGCAGGGGTGCGTGTGGCCCGCTAGGGTCTGCCTGCGAGCTGTGGCGTTGTGTTGCCGGGACGTGGGACGCCGCCGGAGCTGGTGCTCTACGGCGGCGCGATGTGGGGTACGGCTGTAAAGGTGATTGTGCGGGAGCGACGGAGCGTGACCGGGCTCGGTGTCGCGGCAGCTTTCGTTTTCTGTCTGTGGTTGTTCGTCTCGTGAGGCATGTGCAGGGTGCCCCGCAACCTGATTGTGGCGGGGCACCACGGGTTGGTGGGTTAGAAGCCGAACGATCCGGTGGGGAGGCAGACGGAGCCGGTGCAGACGGGTTCGGGTTCCTCGGGTACGACTGCTGGGACCACGAGTGTCGACGGCGCGCTGTAACCGTCCTGCCCTACAGGTTGTGAGGTCCCGTCGACACCGCCGTTGTCGTTACCGTCTTCTGAGAGTAGGCAGAACCAGTCGATTGTGTAGGTGCCATCGGGTACGTCGGTATCGATGACGGTCATGCTGGGAGTCAACGAGTCAACGAGTCGACGTCGTATGTGTTGGCGATAAGTAGGTACTGGCCATTTGCACCGAAGGCACCGCCGTCGAACATCGTGCAGGTGTACGGAATGGTGTCATCTCCGGTGGCGGTGAAGGTGCCGGTGACGGTGTTGCTGCCGCCGGGGTTCGGTGTGGTGGTGAAGACGGCGCTGATGTCGCCGGGTGCTGCTGATGCTGGTGTTGCGGCGAGGAAGGTCAGGGGTATCGCGGCCGCCGCGGCGAGCGTTGCAGTGAGAGTCTTGCGCATGGTGGGCTGCTTTCGGTTGCGTCTGGCTTCCCGACCATTGGTCTGATGCTGCCATAGGCGCTGGATGCACGCGGGGTTTCGGTGGCGTCGGCGCTCGGGGCATTCGGCATCCCGGAACCACATCTACCGGCTCGGCATTTCCTGGCTTTGATCGACGGCTACACCCTGCACGAGATCGCCAGGCCTACACCGGGTGGCAATCGGGCCGAACTGAAGGATCTACTGCTGCGGGTGCTCGACTCGTACGTGCCGCGAGCCTGAGACCGGAGCTCGCTAGCCAGCACCTACGAGAAGCGGCACGATGCTGCGGTGCGCAAATGCAAGCAAGTCGTCGTACGTATCCAGGGCTGCGCCGGCGGCAGGCGTCAACAGAATCGAATGCACGACGCGAACCACGATTTCCGGGGCGTCGGGTACTGCGAAACTATCCGAGCCCACCCCTCCCCGGGCAATCTGGGCGGCAGCGTCTATCGCGGACGCGAGCAATGTCGATGCATTGGTCGTCAACTGTTCGAGCACCATCGCACTCTCGGAATCGAACATCTTGAGCAGAACAGGGTTGGTTCGCACCGAATCGATCGTCGTCGCGAATCCGTGCGCGGCTCGATCCGCCGGTGACGACTGCTCGGCGGCCGCTGCCGCCACGGCGACGAACAGCCTCGTCGATTCACGCGCCATGACCGCCCGCACCAGCTCGTCCTTGGAGCCGATACGGCGGTAGACGGTCACCCGGTTGATCTTGGCGCGCTTGGCCACGTCCCCGATGGTCGTTCTGGGAATCCCGACCTCGCCGAACAACTCCAACGCGGCATCGAGGATCGGCCCGTCGTCACCGTCTGGATGCATTGTCCGATCCTAACGTCACCCTCGGTCGCAGAATGTAACATTGCAACACTAGTTGTTGCTATGTAGCATCAATGCATCAGCATCTCGACGAATGGAGCTCGAATGTCTCGCGACAGAGCGATCGACCCGAACGCGCGCCACACGGACGAGTCCTACGCGATCGTGGCCCGTGCTGTGACGTTCGACTGGACCTGCGTTCCGCTGCAATACATTCCGCACGAGTGGTACGCCACCCACTTCTGGAACGTGATGCATCTGGTTCTGCCCGAGGGCGAACGGGCGATGGCCGACGTGTTCGCCCTCGCGCTCCCCTACATCGACGACCGCAGACTGCACGAAGAGGTGGTCGGATTCGTCGGACAGGAGGCCACTCACGCGTCCTCCCACGAAAGCTTCCGCACCTACCTCGTTGCCCACGGAGTCGACATCGATCCGATTCTGCAGCGGATTCGATTCGCGGTGGGCGTGGTGTTCGGCGACCACGGTCTCACCGGCCGCGCAGGCAAAGCGTGGCTGAACGAGCGACTCGGAATCTACGCAGCGGCCGAGCACTTCACTGCCGTGGTGGGCGAATGGCTCTTGGACAACACCGAATTCGACCGCCTCGGCGTCGACCCCACGATGCTGGACCTGCTCCGCTGGCACGGTGCCGAAGAACTCGAACACCGGAACGTGGCATTCGACGCATTCCAATACGTCGACGGTGGTGGATTTCGCCGCGCCCGCACCGCAGTGATAGCCAGCGCGGGGTTGGCGGTGTTGTGGTTCAGCACCGCCGCGTACCTGTACGAGAATTCGGTCGCCACCCCTCGCACCGGGAAACGCCGACTTCGCGCCCCGTGGCCTCTCGCCTTCGCACGAGCGTCCCGTAAGCAGCTCATCCCGGGCCTGTCGTTCCTGTTCGTCCAACTCGCCCTGTACATCCGTCCGGGTTTTCACCCATCGAAGATGGGCGACATCGACAAGGCCGTGCGATACCTGGCAGTGTCCCCCGCGGCCTTGGCGGCCCAGCAGTGACGACTACAGCGGCTCCGATTCACAGCCATCTGGGTGAGTTCACGGTGACCGAACCCGGTCGCGGTCTGCGAGCCATCGCTGCGGCATCACGGATGTACGCCAGATTGGTCACCGACTCGTCCCTCGTGAGCGCCCTGTCCCCGGCCCGACCACGCAGATGCATCGGCTACGAATTCGAGACCACCATCGACGAGACAGTCGACGAGGCCGAGGACGTACGCTCATTGTTGCTCCGTCGCAGCGACGGAGCTGCATTGCCGACGTGGTTACCCGGTGCGCACATCGACGTCACCACCCCCTCCTGTTCGGTGCGGCAGTACTCGCTCGCCGGGCGCCCCGGCGCAGGCGATCGCTACCGCATCAGCGTCCGCAAGATACCCGGCGGCACGGTCTCCACAGAGATCCACACCCTCTCCCGTGGAGACGTTCTGCGAGTTCGTGGACCCCGCAACGCTTTTCCGATGGCCGCCGCCGACCACTACCTCTTCGTGGCCGCCGGCATCGGCATCACCCCCATCCGGTCCATGATCGAACGCGCGGTCGCCGACGGCATACGGTGGACGCTCTACTACCACGGAAGATCGCGTGCGAGTCTGCCGTTCGTCACCGAACTCCAGCAGATGGCTCTCGTCTCGCATGGTCACGTGATAGTGAAAACCGATGACGTCGAGGGACTTCCGAATCCTGCGGATATCGTCGATCTCGGAACGGGGTCCTCGGCCCTGTACGTCTGCGGCCCCGCGGCGCTCTCACGCAGGTTGCGCGAGGAGGCCGCCCGCAGCACCGCGGTTCGCGAATTCCACACCGAATTGTTCGCACCTGCACCGGTGGTCGACGGCACTCCTTTCGTACTGAAGCTCGACCGCTCCGGCGACACCATCGAGGTCGGTGCGCAGGAGACTGCCCTCGACGCCCTCCGAAAAATTCGACCGGATCAACCGTTCTCGTGCCGGCAGGGCTTCTGCGGGGCCTGCGTCGTGGGTCTCGTCGGCGGACGCGTCGAGCACCGCGACCGCGTACTGAGCAACACCGAGCGCGAAAGCTCACTCACCCTGTGCGTCTCACGTGGCGCGGTCGACGGCGAAGTTCTCGTCCTCGATCTGTAGAAGGAGACCCTCATGACTGCACCACATTCCACTGCCGATACGGCGGTGCCGCACATCGACGTCGCAATCATCGGCGCGGGCTTCGGAGGTCTCGGGGCAGCGATCAGGCTCGAGCAGGAAGGCCGCGGCGACTTCTTGATCTTCGAGCGCGATACGGCCGTCGGTGGAACCTGGCATGTCAACACCTATCCCGGTGCCCAATGCGACATTCCATCGGCGCTGTATTCGTTCTCGTTCGCGCCCAATCCGAATTGGACGCGCTTGTATCCGCTGCAGCCCGAGATCGAGCAGTACCTCGACGAATGCACCGATCGGTTCGGTATCCGCGATCGCATCCGTTTCGGACACGAGGTGCTCGACGCGACGTGGGACGACGAGCGAGTGCATTGGGTGGTACGCACGAGCGGTGGTACATGGACTTCTCGGATTCTGATCGGAGCCCTCGGCCCGTTCAGTGAACCGGCGACTCCCACTATCGCAGGGCTGGATTCGTTCTCGGGCTCGGTGTTCCACTCCGCGAACTGGGACCATGGCTACGACGTGAAGGGGCGACGCCTCGCCGTCATCGGCACCGGTGCATCGGCGGTGCAGTTCGTCCCGCGCCTGGCCCCCGAGGCCGGGCATCTCACGTTGTTCCAGCGGACACCGACGTGGATTCTTCCGCACCCCGACCGGCCCATCTCCGAATCCGGCAGATCCCTGTTCGAGAAGTTCCCACCGGCTCAGCGCGCCATGCGTCGCATGTTCGATCTCTTCCAGGAAGCGTTGGTGCCGGGATTGATTCGGCACCGTTCCCTGTTGGCCCCACTGACCGCACTCGGGCGCGCGCACCTACGCCGTCAGGTGAAGGATCCGGTTCTGCGCGAAAAGCTCACGCCCTCCTACGCATTCGGTTGCAAACGGCCGACCTTCTCCAACAAGTTCTACCCCGCTCTGTGCCGAGAGAGCGTCACTGTCGAGACCACCGGCATCGACGCGATCGTGCCCGAGGGAATCGTCACGAACGACGGAACTGTGCACGAGGTGGATGCGATCGTTCTCGGTACCGGATTCTCCGTCGCCGGCCACTCGGGCTTCCGACGCATCGTCGGGCGAGGCGGAACATCACTGGCGGACACGTGGCCGGGTGGTGAAATGTCGTCGTATCGAGGGACCACGGTGCACGGTTTTCCGAACTTCTTCATGCTGCTCGGCCCCAATTCGGTGGTGTACACCTCGCAGGTCGTCACTATCGAAGCACAGGTGAACTACATCCTGGCGGCCCTGCGCGCCATGGATTCCCACGCGATTTCCGTGCTCGAAGTGAGCAAGCGCGCGCAGACCGAGTTCGCCGATCACACCGACGCACAACTGGCAGGGTCGGTGTGGAACTCGGGCGGATGCAGCAGCTACTACCTGAGCCCCTCGGGCCGAAACGTCACCTATTGGCCGGGTTCGGTCCGCAACTTCACCCGACGCATGTCCACCATCGAGCTCGACCACTATCACTGTCGGAGCGTGGCGGCCGGTGTGGATCCGACGCTCGTGACGACGAAGGACCTCGTATGAACAAGCCCATCGACCTCACCGGCACGGTCGCGTTGGTGACGGGTGGGGCACGCGGCATCGGAGCTGCGACCGTGGAGTCACTACTGTCCGCGGGAGTCCGAGTCGCGTTGGTGGATCGAGACTTTACCCCCGGGACGGCCGGTTCCGACAAGACACTTCACCTCGTCGGTGACGTCACCGATCCGGCAGCGATGGTGGACTGCGTCGCGGCAACGATCGACAAGTTCGGCCGCCTCGACATCGTGATCGCCAATGCTGGAATCACGCCGCTGCCCGCCACGATTCGGTCGATCGACCGCGCCGTCTTCGACTCGGTGATGGCAGTGAACTTCGGCGGCGTCCTCAACATCGTGCGCGCCGCTGCCGACGAGATCGTGGCGAGCGGCGGCCACATACTGCTCGTATCATCCTGTGCTGCATTCACTCCTGGCATGGGCGGGTCTGCGTACATGGTGAGCAAGGCTGCCGTGGAACAGTTGGGACGCGCTCTGCGTATCGAATTTGCGGCTGTCGGCGCATCGGCCGGTCTTGCGTACTTCGGAGTGGTGGATACCGACCTGGCGCGTCACACCCTCGACGACGACCCGATCGGTCAGCGAATCGGCGGATTGCTCCCGTGGCCGCTCAGCCGACGTCTGCCGTCTCGGCGGGCCGCAGAGTTGCTCGTCCGCGCGGTCCGCACCCGTCGGGCACGACTGATAGCCCCTGCTGTGTGGACGCCGTACTTCTGGCTCCGCGGAATACTCAACCCGATTCTGGAACGTCGGCTTGTCCACGACCGCGCGATCGCTCAGATCATTCGCGATGTGGAATCGACTCGCTCACTCTGACATTCGCGCGGTAGTGCGCTAGTCGATCTCGTCGCCCACGCTCGGGACGTCACTCATCGGCGGCAGCGGCCGCGAGCACAGGTCCTGGGCGTCGCCGTCGGACACTCCCAGCGCGAGCAGCACGGTGTGCGCCATTCGATCCACGGCCTCGGCGTCGTCACGATCCGGTTGCTCGAGCAGTAGCTGACCGAGGCCGAGCAGCGCACCTGCCACCAGAGCCAGGGAGAGCTGAATGTCCTCTACCCGGAAATACCCTGCGCCGACTCCGGCCACGATGTCCCGCGCCGCTCGGGGACCGAGACCGTGCTGCGAGGTGATCAACTCGGGACCGGAGTGGATGAGTACCCGGCTCAGTTCCGGTTGCAGGCGAAAGAGCCGGCCGGATATTCGGAACGACCGCGTGAATGCCTCGGCGGGGTCGGCGTCCGCGTCGGTCAACGAGTCCAGGTAGCGCCCCAACAGTTCCAAGGCACCGTCGACCGCCGACTGGAACAGCTGCTCGCGGCTGACGAAGTGGTTGTAGAAGGAGCCCATACCCACGTCGGCTGCCTGGGTGATTTCCGCGATCGGCGCATTCAGCTCGCCACGGGCGATAAAGCCTTGCGCTGCCGTGATCAGCGCGCCACGGGTGCGCGCCTTCCGACGCTCGAGGCGATTCTGGGTTTCCACCATGTTCCCTACCTCTGTCTGGCTGGTCTACCCACTGACCCTTCCTCACCGCTGACGATTCTGTCAATACTCTTGACTGACGGCACTGTCATAGGTGACGATATTCTCACCAACGAGGGAGGATCCATGACACAGGACGTCGACGGCCACAAGGACATGCATGTGGACCAAGGCGCGCTCCCCGGTGAGCATCCCGGTCGAGCGAAGGATCCGATCATCAAGGTCCGCGACATCGCGTGGCTCGAATTTCGCAAGCCGGACCTGGTGAAAGCCGAGGCGTTCGCGGGGGCCTTCGGATTCACCGTTTCGCTGCGCACTCCCGAGGAGATCCATTTGCGCGGCACGCACATCGGCTCGCCGTGCGTGATCATCCGACGAGGCAAGCGAACACGATTCGTCGGAGCGGCTTTCGCTGCCGCCGACAACGCCGATGTCGCAACGTTGGCAGACGCCACCGGGCAGCGAATTCAGCGTCTACCCGAGACCCTCGGCGGTATCGCCGTAACTCTGACCGATCCGGGCGGCCAGCCCGTCCAGGTCGTCTCGGGATACACCGAGCACCCCGAACTACCCGGGCAGGACGCGCACACCTACAACTTCGGCGATCCGCGCTACCGAGTCAACGCGACGCAGCGTCCGCCCCGTCAGCCCGCCAGAGTTCAGCGCCTCGGCCACGTGGTGCTCCAGCGCACCGGCTATCTGGAAAACCTCAACTGGTACCTGCATCATCTCGGGCTGATCGTCAGCGACTTCCTCTACTACGACGGCCAGCGAGACCGGGGCCCGGTGATGAGCTTCATCCGCTGCGATCGCGGTAACACTCCGTCGGACCACCACACTCTCGCAATGACTCTCGGCCCGTCCAACCGCTACGTGCACTCGGCGTACCAGGTGTCGGATCTGGACGCCATCGCTGCGGGCGGTGAGTACCTGACACAACGCGGGTACCGACATTCCTGGGGCATCGGCAGACACATCCAGGGTAGTCAGATCTTCGACTACTGGCGTGATCCCGACGGCTTCCTGGTGGAACATTTCAGCGACGGCGATATGTTCGACAACTCCCTCGAGCCCGGCTGGGCACCGATGACAGCATCCGGCCTGGCTCAGTGGGGGCCGCCTGCGTCCAAGGACTTTCTCGGAATCGCACCGAGCAAAGCGTCTTTGCACGAGCTGAAATCGATCCTCTCCTCGCTACGTAACGACAACGAATTCGACACCGAACGCCTTCGCGGCCTGATGAAAGTGGCTTCCTCATGAGCATCGCTGTACTACGCACCGCCGACGCCTGGTGGGTCGAGACCCCGAACGGAGCGTCGCGCATCGACACGTCGGCAACCACCACCGCCGAGCTCCTCGCCGATCGCACGGCCGTGGATGCAGCGCGCGCCGGCACCGATCTCGTTGCGGTGGAGACACTGTCGCTCGTCTCTCCGGTCACGGCACCGTGCCGCGTGATGGCGAACATGACCAATTTCGTCTCGCACGTCAAGGATTCGGGCATGAACCCCGAGACGGTGCCTCTGACGTTCTTCCGGAAGACCTCGGGTTCGATCAGCGGCCCCACCGACGACGTCGTCAAGCCGCCGCACGTGAAACTTCTCGACTACGAAATCGAGATCGGACTGGTGTTCGGCAAGACTCTCACCGTCGGCACCAAGATCGACGCCACCAATGTGGCCGACTACGTTGCCGGGCTCGTCATCACCAACGACGTCTCTGCGCGCGATGTCCAGTTGCCGAAAACTCAGTTCTACGAGGGCAAGTCGTACCCCACCTTCACGCCGGTCGGTCCGCGCCTCGTACTGCTCGAAGACGGTGAGTTCGACAAGTTCGGCGATCTCGCTCTCACCTTGCGCGTCAACGGTACTGTGCGACAGGACAGTACGGTCGCAGACATGATCTACCGACCGGTCGAATCGCTGAAGGCGCTGAGCAAGTTCCAGCGGATCGACCCGGGCGACCTGCTGCTCACCGGCACGCCGGGAGGCACGGCGTTGAAGGCCCCGGCCAAGCCGATCGAAATGATCGGGTCGCTGGTTCCGCCGTCGGTCAAGTGGAAGGTCTTCTTCAAGAAGCAGGCCAAGAATCCCGACTTCCTGCAGGACGGCGACGTGCTCGAACTGACGAGCTCGACTCCAGACGGAGCCCTGGATCTGGGGGTTCAGCGCACCCGGGTCTCCTACCGATGAGCGAACACGAGCCCGACGGCGCGCACCACCGGGTGGTGATCGTCGGCGCTGGGCCGACGGGGATGACCGCCGCGCTCCAGCTGGCCCGGTACGGCGTACCCACTCTCGTCCTCGACCGCTGGGCAGATGTCTATCCCCAGCCGCGCGCGGTCCACCTCGACGACGAGGTGTACCGAATTCTCCACGACATCGGTGTGGCAGAGGATTTCGCCGCCATCTCACGTCCGGCGCGCGGGCTACGACTGTGCACCAAGGACCTGCGGACCCTGGCCGAGTTCGAGCGCGATCCCGACGACAGACCGCACGGCTATCCGCAGGCCAACATGTTCGATCAACCCGAACTCGAGCGTCTGATGCGTTCTCACATTGCTCGCTACGACGGCATTGCGATGCGCGGAGGATGCGAGATCACCGATGTACAGAATCTGAAGGACAGTGTCCGGGTCTCGTACACGTCCACCGAGGACGGAACGCCGCACTGGGTGACCGCCGACTACGTTCTCGGGTGCGACGGTGCCAACAGTGTGGTGCGCAGGTCCATCGGCTCGAAAATGGAGGATCTCGGTTTCGAGCAGCGCTGGCTGGTCGTCGATATCGAGACCGATGTCGACCTCGACCAGTGGGACGGTGTGCATCAGGTGTGCGATTCCGAGAGATCGGCGACGTACATGCGTATCGGAACCACGCGCTACCGCTGGGAGTTCCAGATGCTCGATGGCGAAACCCTCGACGAGTTCACCGATCTCTCGGCAATACACCCACTGATCGCACCGTGGTTCGTTGCGGCGGAGATCCCTGAGATGAAGCTGATTCGCAGTGCCGAGTACACCTTCAAGGCACAGATTGCCGATCGGTGGCGTGATCGCCGGGTCTTCGTCCTGGGCGACGCCGCGCATCTGACGCCGCCGTTCATCGGTCAGGGAATGGGAGCAGGATTGCGCGACGCCCGCAACCTGGTGTGGAAGTTGGTCGGCGCACTCGACGGACACGTGCCCCAGTCCGCGCTGGACAGCTACGAGACCGAACGAAAGACACACGCCAAGGCCATGATCAGGCTGGCCGTGATGATAGGGCGGGCCATGACCGGCGGGAGCAAGCTCACCGGCATCATGCGAACCAACATCGCGCCCGTCCTCGGACATCTTCCGGTCATCGGCGACAAGGTCACCGCGAGTACTACGCCCTCCCTCGTCGGGTCGCAGTACGTTCTGCGATCGCCGATGCAGCCTCGCTCACTCGCCGGACAACTCTGCCCGAACAGCCTGTTGGACAATGGGATGCGACTCGATGATCGCGCACCTGGGCAGTTCCTGTTTCTCGCGTCGACACCCCTGACCGTGGAGCAGCGACGCGAAGTCCAGCGGCGCGGTGCCGCAGTGGTGGAAGTAGCGGCCTCGTCCGATCTCGGCTTGTGGCTGCGGCGCGGTCGCGCTGTTGCAGCGATCGTTCGTCCGGACCGGACGGTGATGTCGGCAGGCAAGTCGGTGCCGTCCCTGCACACAGTGGTGCCGAGCACCACACTGTGCACCGAAGATCGCCCCTCGCCCAACGCGGCGAAACCTGTTCACACAACCAGTTCCACGCGCACAGCACCTCGCACAGCAACCAAGAGGCGTAGATGAATACTGCAATTGTCACCGGAGCGACCTCCGGAATCGGCGAGGCGATCGCCGAACTTCTCATCGCTCGCGGCTTTCGCGTCATCGGGACGAGCCGCAACAGCTCGAAGGTGTCCGACCCGATCCCAGGCGTCGACTACCGCGATCTCGATCTGACGGATCCGGCATCGATTCGCGCGTTCGTGGACGGAATCGGCGACACCCCGATCGATGTGCTGATCAACAATGCCGGTGAAAGTCAGTGCGGACCGATCGAAGAACTCCCCATCGCGGCGATCACCCGGCTGTTCCAGCTCAACGTCTTCGGCGCGATCGAGCTGACCCAGGCTGTATTGCCGGCCATGCGTGAGCGGGGCCGCGGCAGAATCGTCAACATCGGGTCGATGCTCGCCAGCTTCCCCCTGGCCTACCGGTCCTCGTACGCCGCGACGAAGGCTGCAATCAAGGGGTTCGCCACCGCGGCGCGGTTCGAGCTCGAGCCGTTCGGAGTCGACATCACCACAGTCGAACCCGGCTCGATCGCCACCGGGCTCTCGGCGCGTCGCACCAAGTACTGCGGACCGCATTCGCCGTATCTACGCGATTTCACCACAGTGATCGCGAAGCTCGACGCCAAAGAGGCACAGGGTATCTCGGCCGAGACTGTCGCCAAGACGGTGTTGCGAGCGGTCGAGGACAAGAAAACTCTTCCGATCTACGCCGTCGGCAGCAACGCGCCTGCAGTGTTCCTCGCCCAACGATTGCTGCCGCGCACCGTGCTCGAAAAGTTCACGGCTCGGGCGTACGGTCTGCCCAGCAAGCGCCCGGTCACCTAGCGGAACAGTCCTGCGACGAACGGGATGGTGTCGGCCTGGGACTGAACGAGGGCTCCACTGTGGTCGGTGTTGTAGGCCCGGAACGTCACAGGCTGACCGGCGGCCGTGAGACGGGCGACGTAGGCGGCAGTGGTCGGGAACGGAACGTCGATGTCCTGCAGCCCGTTTCCCATGAAGAAGGGCTTGTCGAACCCGGCTTCGGGCATCGCCATGTAGTCGTCGAGCACGGCCGTGAAATTGGGCAGGCTGGTCAGCGGCGCGGTGAAGAAATCGCCGATCTTCACGCCGTCGAGTTGCTTCTCGAGGTCCGACACACACGCCGTCTCGGCCAGGTCTGCGTACTTCTTTCCGAGGGGGGTCAAGATGTTGTCCAGCCCGAGCTCGGGGTGCGCGTAGCGCAACGAAGCGCCGATGTAGGCGACGTACGCAGTCAGGCCGGCCGGTAGCTCCACGGGCGGAACGCCCGGTCCACCGATCGAGACCAACTTCTCGATGTACGCGGGGGTTCCGGTGCCGACTGCCCCGCGATAGTCCAGATCCGGTCCACCGAATTCGGTTGCGTACCGAGCGGTGTAGATCGCTGCGCCGCCGCCCTGCGATTGGCCGACGGCCACCCAGGATCGCGAGAGGTCTTCGCTGTAATTGCGGCCGGCCTTGACCATGTCCACAACGTTGTGTGCCGTGGTCCTACCGTCGAGATACGTGGGCAAACCGGGTGTTCCGAGTCCGGCGTAGTCACTGGCGACGATGGCGTAACCCTGCGCGAGCCAGTTCCCCAGATACGGCAGATCACGTTCGGCCAGAGCCGGTCCCGCGACGGACGGTGCGCACGAGTCACCGAGTCCGGACGTGCCGTGGGCCCACGAGATCACCGGCCAACCGCCGTCCGGGGCAGTGCCCTGCGGCAGGAAGACGGTGCCGGTGCTGAGCGCCTTCTCGCCGAACGTGTCGGTGGTGACGTAGGTGAGCACTTCGGCCGAGGACGAACCGGGAATCCAGAAGTCCTGTGGCAGCTCACGACTGGAGACGACGTCGCCGATGTCCTGCGTGATCGCCGGTCCTGCGGAGGCCGGGGCCGCGAGCAGTGTCGAACTCGCCATGCTGGCGGCGAGCGCTGCGACGACTGCGAGGACACCGATCCGACGACGAGCAATCACTGATTCTCCATTGCATTCGAGTGTGCGAGAACGCCACCGCGTTCGTCGATGCGCGCCACCTTGTAATACACGACCGCGCCGATCCAGACAACGAAGAACGTGCCGACGACGAGTTGGCCGGCCAGATTCAGATCGATGACGGCCAGTGCGTCCCACAGGCCACCGGTCAGCTCGAACTGCTCGGCAAGCAGGGTCAGCAGCTGCACCGTCCCGATCACCAGGGCTACGAAGACCGAGAGGCCCGTCATCGTCATGTTGTAGTAGATCTTGCGGACCGGGGTGACGAACGCCCAGCCGTATGCCTTGGACATGAAAATGCCGTCGATCGTGTCCATCGTGGTCATGCCCGCGGCGAACAGGACCGGCAGCGCGATGATCGCCATCGGTGGGAGTCCGCCTGCGATAGCGGTGGTGCCGGCGATGGCGAGCAGACCGACCTGAGTGGCGGTATCGAAACCGAGCCCGAACAACAGGCCGAGCGGGTACATCTGCCACGAGTGGTTGATCATCTTGTCGTAGCGGCCCCGGAACAGTCGATTCATCAAGCCGCGCTTGGCCAGCAGCTCGTCGAGCCCGGCCTCGGTGAACTCACCGCGTTTCGCGCGCCGCCACACCCCGACGATGCCGGCGAGGACCGCGATGTTCAGCGCGGCGATGAGATAGAGGAACGTTCCGGACACCAACGTGCCGATGATGCCGCCGACCCCGGCGAAGGCATCCTGGAATGCCGTCGCCTGCGAGGCGACGAAGGCAATAGCGGCGACGAACACGAACACGACGGTCGAGTGACCGAGCGAGAAGAACAGCCCGACGGCCAACGGCCGCTTGCCCTTCTGCAAGAGAAAGCGGGTGGTGTCGTCGATGGCGGCGATGTGATCGGCGTCGAACGCGTGCCTGAGACCGAGGGTGTACGCCAGCACGCCGGCTCCGGCGTAGACGAGGGTGCCGTCGGCTCCGGTCAGGCCGTGAATACTCGGAATGGAGTCGTAATGGGTGAACAGCCCCCACCCGATCACATGCAACGCGGCAATGAAGCCGGCCATCGCCAGCAGCCGAGGAACCTCGTCGAGAGTGAATCGACTCTGCCGTCTGCCGAGCTCGGCGCGCGATAGTTGGGTCGTCATGTCGATCATTGTCTCCGATCGACGCCGGTATGCCGACTCGACTTCATCGACGGACGCTGTACCGCATCAGAGACGCGCCGGATGCGAACGATCGGCATTCCACGAGGTTCAGAGTCTGTGGCGGAGTTCCGTCGAACAATCGTTCGCCATGACCACGCGCGTAGGGGTACTGGAACAGCCGGTACTCATCGACGAGGTCTGCCGCAATCAGGCTGCGACACAGGGTGATACTTCCGGTACACACGATATCGGAACCGTCCAGTTCCTTCAGTCGCGTGATCTCCTCAGTCAACGGCCCCGACAACACGGTCGAATTCACCCAACCAGGGTCTTTCAGTGTCGAGGACACGACGTACTTGGCAACCCTGTTCAGGTGATCGGTGACCCCCGTGGTGTCGTCGGTCTTCGGTCCCCAATAGTCACGCATACCCTCGAAGGTCACTCGACCTACCAGGAACCCGTCCGACATATCGCGCTGAGCGGCCAACGCAGCATCGATCTCCGCATCGTGACCTGCCTGGGCGAACCAGTCGTCGGTGGCTTCGATGACGCCGTCAACGGTGATGTTCTGCGTGATGACCAAGGTGCGCATCTTCGAGTTCTATCACCTCGCGAGGTAACCGGACTGCGGTATCGAGCGTCGCAGGTGACCTCAGCGCCCACTATTTCGTTCCGTAGGCGGGATCGCGATCGGTGAGGTGAATTGTGGACACTCAGGTCAGTGCCGTACCCCCAGAGCCCCCAGTGCCATTGTTCGCAACACCGGCCGAGCACTTCGTGACGGAGTACGCCCCGCGCTGTAGGGCGTCGAGTTGATCAGGCCGAAGACCGCGTGCGCTGTGGTGCGCGCATCGGCCTCGTTCAACTCCGGGTCGACGGCACACAGCACCTCGACCCACAGTTCCACGTACTCGCGCTGCATTCGGCGCACCTTGCGTCGAGCTCCCTCGGGGAGGCTTTGCAGGTCGCGATCCTGGATGCGAATGAATGCCGGTGTCTCGAAAGCGAAATCGAGGTGGAACTCCACCAAGGCCGACACTGTCCCCGAGTCGACGACCTCTCGGCCGACCACCTCGCGGCCGCCGTCGAGCAGATACTCCGAGATTCCGACCATCAATTCGACGAGCACCGCCTCCTTGTTCGGAAAGTGGCGATAGACGGCGGGACCACTGATTCCCACTGCCGCACCCAGATCCTCTAGCCGCACGGAGGTGAACCCGCGATCGGCGAACAGCGATGCCGCGGCGTCGAGCAATTGTTGCCGGCGCTCGGCCTTGCGTTGCTCGCGCACGGTAGTCGGCTTTTCCAACTCCTGCACCCCCTCGACCCTGGACACTCAGTTAATCGTAGTTTACTATCATGTCAGTTATCAACCATTAACTGAACTCCTGCGACACCGACGTCCGACCCCTAAGGCGTGCACCTCATGGCGATCGATACCGCTGCCAACCGCGCAGATCACGAGCTTCTCACCAGCGAACTCGCCGACCGGCTCGCCGCCGCGGCCCTGGGCGGCAACGAGAAGTCCCGGCAGCGACACATCGCCCGCGGCAAGCTGCTCCCCCGCGACCGCGTCGACGAGCTGCTGGATCCGGGCAGCCCGTTCCTGGAAATCGCCCCACTGGCCGCCAACGGTCTGTACGACGACGAATGCCCAGGTGCCGGTGTCATCGCCGGAATCGGCCGCGTTTCCGGACGCGAGTGCGTGATCATCGCCAACGACGCGACGGTCAAGGGCGGCACCTACTACCCGATGACGGTCAAGAAGCATCTGCGCGCTCAGGAAATTGCGTTGCAGAACGCCCTCCCGTGCATCTACCTCGTCGACTCGGGCGGCGCATTCCTGCCGCGTCAGGACGAGGTGTTTCCCGACCGCGACCACTTCGGCCGCATCTTCTACAACCAGGCGACCATGAGCGCCAAAGGAATTGCACAGATCGCGGCGGTGATGGGTTCGTGCACCGCAGGCGGTGCCTATGTACCGGCGATGAGCGACGAAGCGATCATCGTCAGGAACCAAGGAACAATTTTCCTCGGCGGACCCCCGCTGGTGAAAGCCGCCACGGGTGAGATCGTCACGGCCGAGGAACTCGGCGGTGGAGACTTGCACTCGAAGGTCTCCGGAGTCACCGACCATCTCGCCGACGACGACCGCGACGCACTGAAGCGAGTCCGCACAGTCATTTCCACGCTCGGCCCGCGCACCCCGGTCCCGTGGGACATCCTCCCCACACGTGAACCCATTGCCGCTCAGACCGAGCTGTACGACGTCGTTCCCACCGATCCACGAACCCCATACGATGCGCGAGAGGTCATCACCCGCGTCGTCGACGCGGGTCGATTCGACGAGTTCAAGGCCGAGTACGGCAAGACACTCGTCACCGGATTCGCCCACCTCCATGGCCATCCCGTCGGGATCATCGCCAACAACGGTGTCCTGTTCGCCGAATCTGCCATGAAGGGCGCACATTTCATCGAGCTGTGCGACAAGCGCAGCATCCCCTTGGTGTTCCTGCAGAACCTTTCCGGCTTCATGGTCGGCCGTGACTACGAGGCAGGCGGCATCGCAAAACACGGCGCGAAGATGGTGACGGCCGTGGCCTGCGCCCGCGTCCCGAAGATCACCGTCGTCATCGGCGGCTCGTACGGTGCGGGCAACTACTCCATGTGCGGCAGAGCATATTCGCCCCGCTTCTTGTTCATGTGGCCCAACGCGCGCATCTCGGTGATGGGCGGTGAACAGGCCGCATCGGTGCTCGCCACCGTGCGCAGCGACCAGCTCGATGCGGCGGGCAAACCGTGGGGCGACGAGGACCAGGAAGCGTTCAAGGCTCCGATCCGCAATCAGTACGAAAGTCAGGGCAACCCCTACTACTCGACGGCCCGGCTCTGGGACGACGGCATCATCGACCCCGCCGATACCAGGCAGGTTCTCGGACTGGCTCTCTCGGCGTGCGCGAATGCGCCGCTCGAGCCGGTCTCCTACGGCGTTTTCAGGATGTGAGAGACATGACCACGATAGACACCATTCTGATCGCCAACCGCGGCGAGATCGCCGTCCGAGTGGCACGCACGTTGCGTCGCATGGGGATTCGCACCGTCGCCGTCTACAGCGACGCGGACGCCGACGCCCGGCACGTCCGCGAAGCCGATACCGCAGTACGACTCGGCCCCGCCAGCGCTCGCGAGAGCTACCTCGACATCGCCAAGGTGATCGCCGCCGCGAAAGCCACCGGCGCACAGGGAATTCATCCCGGATACGGCTTCCTGTCCGAGAACTCGGATTTCGCAACCGCCTGTGCCGCAGCGGGAATCGCCTTCCTCGGACCTCCGGCCAAGGCCATCGAAGTGATGGGCGACAAGATCGCCGCCAAGGCCGCCGTCAGCGCCTTCGGCGTCCCGGTCGTACCCGGAATTTCCCGACCGGGCCTGTCCGACGACGACCTCATCGCCGGCGCACCCGACGTCGGCTTCCCCGTACTGGTCAAGCCGTCCGCAGGCGGCGGCGGCAAGGGCATGCGTCTGGTCGAGCGCGCCGAGGACCTCCCCGCGGCATTGACCAGCGCTCGCCGGGAAGCGGCCTCGTCCTTCGGTGACGACACCCTCTTCCTCGAACGATTCGTGTTGCGGCCCCGGCATATCGAGGTGCAGATCCTCGCCGACGGACACGGCAACGTCATCCATCTCGGCGAGCGCGAATGCAGTCTGCAGCGGCGGCATCAGAAGGTCATCGAGGAAGCACCGTCACCGCTGCTCGACGAACAGACCCGGGCGCGCATCGGCGAGGCCGCGTGCAACACCGCCCGAAGCGTCGACTATTCGGGTGCCGGCACGGTCGAATTCATCGTCTCGGCGGACAGCCCGGACGAGTTCTTCTTCATGGAGATGAACACCCGCCTGCAGGTCGAGCACCCGGTCACCGAGATGGTCACCGGACTCGACCTCGTCGAAAGGCAGGTCCGGGTGGCCGCCGGTGAAGCGCTCACTCTGAGCCAGAACGACATTCAGCTGACCGGCCACGCCATCGAGGCCCGCGTCTACGCGGAGGATCCCGGCCGCGGATTCCTCCCCACCGGCGGCACCGTCGTCGGATTGCGTGAACCCACCGGTCCCGGCATTCGCGTCGACTCCGGCCTCGCCGTCGGAACCGAGGTGGGTAGCAATTACGACCCGATGCTCTCGAAGATCATTGCCTACGGCCCTGACCGCAGCACGGCGCTGCGTACCTTGGATCGGGCGCTCGCCGACACTGCCGTGCTCGGAGTCGTCACCAACATCGAGTTCGCGCGATTCCTGCTCGCCGACAACGACGTCCGAACCGGCAACCTCGACACCGGACTGCTCGACCGCCGGGTCGAGGATTTCGTCGCCGCCGAGGCAACCGACGAGGCACTGATCGCCGCGGCAGCCATTGCCTGGCTCGATGTGTGGCAGGCGGCAGGCCACGACATCTGGGGTACGCCGTCGGGATGGCGTGTGGGAGCGCACGCGCCGTTCCACTGCCGTCTGGCATCGGGAGGGCGCACTGCCCACGTGTCCATCACCGGGACCCTCGATGCGGCGACGGTCGTCGTCGACGACGGAATGCCGCGTGCCCTGCGCGCCGTGGCCAGCGAAGATTCGGTGGACGTGGTGCTCGACGACCGCCGCGAGACGATGACGTTCGCCCGAAGCGGCTCGGCCACCTGGGTTTCCAACTCTCGGGGTACCTGGCGTGTCGATCGGATCGCCGAGCCCAGTGTGCGCGAGAACGAAGCGCACTCCGGGGACGCCGAGATCCTCTCACCGATGCCGGGTTCGATCATCGCGATCGGAACCACCACCGGCAGCGCCGTCACCGCAGGCTCGGCCATCGTCGTCGTCGAGGCGATGAAGATGGAACACACCTTGACCACACCGATCGACGGCACCGTCGAACTCACCGTTGCAGTGGGGGATCAGGTCCGCGTAGACCAAGTCCTCGCCCGAATCGTTCCCACCGACACCGAACAGGACCAGCCATGACCGATCATCTGTCGTCGTCGAATCTGCCCGACGAGTACCAGCAACTGGTGAAGTCCGTTGCCGACTTCACCCGGACGGTCGTCGCGCCGGTCTCGGCGAAACACGATGCCGAGCACTCGTTTCCGTACGAGGTCGTCGCCGGGATGGCCGAGATGGGCCTGTTCGGTCTGCCGTTCCCCGAGGAATACGGCGGCATGGGCGGCGACTACTTCGCCCTGTGCCTGGCACTCGAGGAGCTCGGTAAGGTCGATCAGAGTGTCGCGATGACGCTCGAAGCCGGCGTCTCGCTCGGTGCCATGCCCGTCTACCGCTTCGGCAACGATGCGCAGAAGGAGCAGTGGCTGCCCAAGCTCACAGCGGGTAAAGCCCTGGCCGCGTTCGGTCTGACCGAGCCCGGTGCGGGTAGTGACGCGGGCGGCACCAAGACCACCGCCAAGCGTGACGGCGGTGACTGGATCATCAACGGCAGCAAGCAATTCATCACCAACTCCGGCACCGACATCACCGAGCTCGTCACCGTCACCGCGGTGACCGGCGTCGACGAGGCAACCGGACGCAAGCAGATCTCCTCGATCCTGGTGCCCACCGACACCCCGGGCTTCGTTGCGGAGGCTGCGTACAACAAGGTCGGTTGGAACGCCTCCGACACACACCCACTCAGTTTCACCGATGTCCGCGTACCCCAGGAGAACCTGCTGGGCCAGGAAGGTCGCGGGTACGCGAACTTCCTGCACATCCTCGACGAGGGCCGCATCGCGATCGCGGCGGTATCGGTCGGAGCCGCGCAAGGCTGCGTCGACGAGAGCGTCAAGTACGCCAAGGAGCGTGAGGCCTTCGGTGCTCCGATCGCCCGCAATCAGGCGATCTCGTTCAAGATCGCCCGCATGGAGGCCCGTGCACACACTGCTCGCACTGCCTACTACGACGCAGCGGCATTGATGTTGGCGGGCAAGCCGTTCAAGAAGGCAGCGTCCATCGCCAAGCTCGTCGCCTCCGAGGCGGCCATGGACAACGCGCGCGATGCCACGCAGATCCACGGCGGCTACGGCTTCATGAACGAGTACGTCGTCGCCCGTCATTACCGCGACAGCAAGATCCTCGAAATCGGCGAGGGTACAACCGAGGTCCAATTGATGCTGATCGCCCGGAGCCTGGGACTGTGAGCGACAAGAAGATTCGCCAACGCGGCCTGTGGTTCGAGGAGATGGAGCTCGGCACCGTCTACGAACACCGTCCGGGACGGACCATCACCGAGGCCGACAACACCCTGTTCACGACGCAGACGATGAACACGCAAGCACTGCATCTCGATGCGGCGTTCAGCGAGTCAACACCTTTCGGCCAGCGCCTGGTGAACTCGATGTTCACGGTCTCGACCCTCGTCGGGTTGTCAGTGACGCAGTTGACTCAAGGCACCATCGTCGCGAACCTGGGTTTCTCTGAAGTGTCCTTTCCCAAGCCGCTGTTCCACGGCGACACGCTGTACGCGGAGACGGTGATCTCGGACAAGCGCGAGTCGAAGTCTCGCCCCGGCGAAGGCATCGTGACGTTCACCCACACCGGTCGAAATCAGCACGGGGACGTCGTCGCCATCGCGGTTCGAAAGACGCTTGTTCGGATGCGCCCCGAGGATGCCGTATGAGTTGGTTACCGACCGGTCCGGCGTGGCTGTTCTGCCCGGCAGACCGACCCGAGCGATACGAAAAAGCCGCAGCCCGAGCAGATGTGGTGATCCTCGATCTCGAAGATGCTGTCGGTGCCGCGGACAAAGCCGGGGCTCGCGAGTCCGTGGTGTCGACCGCTCTGGACCCGTCGCGCACCATCGTCCGCATCAATGCGCACGGCACCGACGATCAGGCCGCAGATCTCCAGGCGTTGACGCACACCGAGTACACAACCGTCATGCTGCCCAAATGCGAATCGGCCGAACAGATTGTCGCTCTGGCTCCGTTGAACGTCGTCGCGTTGATCGAGTCTCCGCTCGGCGCGATGACGGTGTTCGACGCACTCGCGGCCGACAACGCCATCGGTGCCATGTGGGGAGCCGAGGATCTGGTGGCCGCCATGGGCGGCAATTCGAGTAGGCACGGCGACGGCTCGTACCGCGATGTCGCACAGCATGTTCGGTCGCAGACGCTACTGGCCGCGAAGGCGCGCGGGGTGTTCGCGCTCGATTCGGTGTTCCTCGACATCCCCGATCTCGACGGGGTGCGTGTGGAGGCCGACGACGCCGTGGCCGTCGGCTTCGACGGCAAGGTGGCCATTCATCCGAGCCACATCCCGGTCATTCGCGACGCCTACGCGCCGACGCCCGAGGCGATCGAGTGGGCCACCGCAGTGCTCGACGCTGTGGCGCACAATCGCGGCGTCTTCACCTTCCGCGGTCGGATGGTCGATGCCCCGGTGCTCGCGCACGCTCGACGCATCATCGCGCGTCGAACCTCGCAGGAAAGGTAATTGCAGACGCCGTTAATTGTCGGCGCGGTATGGTGGGTGGTCACGAGTACAGGTATCGAGAGGCACGACCAATGAGCGCACACGACCCTGCCCTGACTGCCCTTGCGCAGAATTGGCTTGCGCTTGCCGTCCTGCACGGACGTATCGAGAGCCGCATCGAGCGAGCGCTGCAGACCAACCACAATCTCAGCGCGCGCGAGTACTGGTTGCTCGACGTCCTGGGCAGGCAGCACGACGGGGTCGGCGGTCACCTCCAGATGAAGCAGGTGGCCGACGCCGTCGTACTGAGTCAGAGCGCCACGACCCGCCTCGTCACTCGCCTCGAGGATCGGGGGCTGCTCACGCGGTACCTGTGCCCCACCGATCGCCGCGGTATCTACACCGACGTCAGCGAAGAAGGCCTGGCCCTGCTCGAGGCCGCGCGGCCGACCAACGACGCGGCGTTGCGCGAGGCTCTCGACGACGCATCCGATGAACCGGATCTCGTTCCGTTGGTCGATGCCGTTCGACGCGCCGAGGGCTGATTCACTCCACCTGTTCCACAGCTGCTCTGGTGGCGTCGGCTACCAAGGGGTTCATCGCCGGCGAATCTTCCACCCCCGACGTCGTCGCACTGAGCACGACCAGCAGGATCCTCTGCCCGTCCGGTCCGAGCAGCAGTCCGGCATCGTTCGATACGCCGTAGCTACCGGTGCCGGTCTTGTCGGCCGAAGTCCATTGCGGCGCAATGCCCGCCCGGAAGCGGGCGGTGGACGTCTCGGTATCGCCCATCCACTCGAGCAGCTGCTTGCGCGAGGCCTCGGTCAGAACATCGCCGTCGAGCAGGGATCGGTAGCCGGCGGCCAGCGAGTTGGGTGTCGTTGTGTCCCGTGGATCACCCGGAATTGCCGTGTTCAATTCCGGCTCGGCGCGATCGAGGCGAAATTCGGTGTCACCGAGTGCTCGTGCGAAGTCGGTGAGTGCCGCGGTGCCGCCCGCCTCGCGAATCAGTAGGTTGCCGGATGTGTTGTCGCTCTTGGTCAGTGCGGCCGCTGCCAAGTCTGCGATGGTGACTACCGAGCCTGGGGCCCAATCGACCGCCGATTCGGGCACCTTGTCCTCGGCGGTGATCGTTCTGGTGTCGGTGAGCTGTAACTTGCCTGCATCGACGGCGGCAAGTACGGCACCGACGGCATACACCTTGAAGGTGGAGCAGAACGCGAAACGTTCGTCGCCGCGGTAACTCTGAGTGGAACCGGTCGCGAGATCGAGCACATTGACGCCGAGCCGTGCAGTGTCCCTGGCCTCGAGTTCGAGATAGTTCTGTTCGGCCGAGGCTTGTTCGGTGGTGGACTGGGCGGTGCTCGCGGCCGTCTGCGGCGGTTCGGTGGTGGCCGTCGAGGAACAGGCAACTCCGGCAGTCAGCGCCGCAGCTGCGATCACGGTGATCAGTCGGGTGGATGTCGAAGTACGCATGGGCTCATGCGATCACACCCTCTCGCCTCCGAGCCAAGTCCCGAGGCATGGCTTCGTCATTCCACTTCGGTATCGCGGCAGGTAGACGTGTTTCAATAGGTCGGTGGATCTTGTTCGCCATCTCCAGTACTTTGTCGCCGTCGCCGAGGAACGCCACTTCGGCCGCGCAGCGGCGGCTCTGGGCGTGACGCAGCCACCGGTGTCTCGGGCGATCAAGACCTTGGAGAAGCACCTCGGTGTCGTGCTCGTGGAGCGGACACCCGACGGTGCCGCCATCACCGAGCACGGGGCTGCGCTGTTGCCCCGGGCTCGCTTGATCGTCGACGACGCACGCCGATTGACCACCACGGCAGAGTCACTCACCGCGTCCGAGACGGTCCGCATCGGCCTCATCCCCCAGCTGGACGATGCACTGGCCGCACGTATCGCCGCGTCCGTCGGAGTCCAAGCACGGGTGGAGACCGGCGGTGCAGTGTCTTTGCTGGACCGGGTGCGATCACACGAACTCGACGTTGCCGTGATCGATCACCCGGTGGTACTCGATCGACTGGTGGCCGGACCAGTGATTGCGTTACCCCGGCGGGTCAGCGTTCCTGTCGGTCACAGGTCGGCCCGAGCGGCGCGGCCGCGACTGACCATGTTGTCCGACCTGGCCTTCGCCACCACGCCGCGGGCTGCGAATCCACCTGCACACGACCTGCTGCTCGATGCGTTTCGGCGCCACGCACTCGATCCAGAGGTGTTTGCTGCGAACACCTTTCGCGCCGTCACGATCAGCGTTGCGTCAGGTCGATGTTTCGGGCTCGTACCTGCCGCGAGTCCCGTACTGCCCGGCACCGAACATCTCGACCTCTCGTCCGACGACGTTGCCCTGCGCGTGCGGATCGTGCGCCGCAACGACGAGGCCGAGTCTCTGGTGAATCTCATCGACCGAATCCTGTTGCAGGCCGGCAAGTGAATACGACCGACGAACAGCTGCGCGCCGTATTCGCCGACGCGGGCTGTCGTGGTTGGGTGCGCGCCGAGCGGATCGACGGCACCGGCACGACCGTCGATTACGAGGGAGACGACCCCGTCGTCGCCGCGTCGGTGTGGAAGATCGTGCTGCTCGTTGCAGCTGCGCGTGCGTTCGACGAAGGATCCTTGACTGCAACCGATTCGGTGCGACTCGTTCCGGCACAGTGCAGTCCCGGGCCGACCGGCATCTCGAGTTACGCGGATCCGGTGACCATGAGTTGGCGTGACATCGCACGCTCGATGATCACCGTCTCCGACAATGCCGCTGCCGACGCACTTCTCGGTGCCCTCGGCCTGGATTCGCTTGCCACTGTGATCGAGGATCTCGGGCTCGAGCAGACTCGGATCGTCGGCGGCACGAAACAACTGGGTGATCAGATCGTCCGAGATACCGGCCGGTTGAGCGCGGACGAAGCGGTGGGCCTACTGGCCAGCAACTACACGGTGGTCGACAGCTCGGGTTTCGATCCGGCGTACACCTCGTGCACCACACCTCGTGACAGCAACACCGTTCTGCGCTCGATCTGGCTGGGCACCGCGGCATCACCGACGCAGTGCCTCTACATGAAAGAGGTTCTGTCTCAGCAGGTATGGCCGCACAGAATTCGCAGCGGAATCCCGTACCCGGATGTGCAGGTCGCGGGCAAGACCGGAACCATCGGCCCCATTCGCAACGAGGTTGCCGTGGTGTCGTTTCCAGACGAGACGCCCGTCGCTGTGTCGGTGTTCACCAGGGCAGCGCGGATGGACCTGTACCTCCCGCTGGTCGATCAGGCCATCGGCCATGCGGCCAGAATCGCGGTGACTGCGGTCCGTCAGGCACCGCACTCGGGAACGCCGTGACCGGATCGGCACCACGTGTTGACGCCGGGAGCGTCGCCCAGATCGTAGGTCATCAACACGCGGGTGTCGTTGTACCCGATACTCGGCGAGGCCTCGAATCGTTTGCCCTCGTACAGGGTTCCGCCCAGCCCGTCACCGGCCAGGAACGTGCGCTCCAGCAGCGTGACTACCACGCCGTCTTCCTTGTCGTCACCGATCGGTGTGTAGGTGGCCGTCCAGGTTTCGACGTCGCAGCAACTCGCTCCGGTGGTGAATGTGCTGCTCGCCGGGTCGGGATCGAGGTGAAGAATGCTTGCGTGCCGCTGCCAATCCCCCATGATCGTCGACGCCAGGTCTCCATCGGGGTTCGATACAGGAGGAATCTGCGGCTGCACCGGATCCTGAACGGGCGGCTCGACCGCCACAGGCTGAGTAGGGGGCGCAGCAGCGGTCGGTGCAGGTACCGACGCGTCGATCGGCCCTGATCCATCGCCGGTGCCCGGTTCATCGGCCGCCGGACTCTCCGATGGCGCGTTCTCGACCGGAGACCCTGGTTGGGCACCGCCCACCTGGGTGGACGTCGCCACTGCCTGCGAGGCGGGCCGAGCGTCATTGTCGCCGCAGGCCGTCAGGGCGGCCATGGCCACCACCGTCAACAGGGCGGATCCGATCGAAGAACGCACTCTCATGACGACTCCCCACTCGCGACGAACATCGTGCCCGGTCTATCGCCTCGGGCACGACTCCGTTACTTGCGTTAAGCAGGTCACGCTTGGGTAACAGTGTTCCTCAGCGCTGAGCGCTCACTGCGCGGTCCATGTCGGATCCCGTTTCTGCAGGAATGCGGTGATTCCTTCGACGACGTCCTGGGTGGTGGCCAGTCGATCCAATTCCCGTCGGTTCTGCTGCCACGATTCTTCCTCGTGCGCGATGGTGCCGTCGGAGATGCGTCGAGCGAGCCGCTTGGATGCGCGCACCGCGAGCGGCGCACCCTCTGCGCAGAGGCGAGCGAGACCGAGTGCCGTCGCGAGAACGTCGTCGGGCGCGACAACCCTGTTGACCAGACCCCATCGTGCGGCCTCCTGTGCGGAGCTCGGCTGACCCGTCAAGATCATCTCCAGCGCAACGTGTTCCGGCACCGCAGACATCAGTCGAAAGGTACCGCCCGCACCGGCGACGAGTCCGCGGCGGATCTCGGGCAGGCCGAATACGGCCGTGTCCGAGGCGACGACCATATCCGAGGCCAGAGCGATCTCGGTTCCACCTCCCATCGCGGACCCGTTCACCGCCGAGATGACGGGAACCGAAATCGGGTGTTGGACAATCCCGGCGAACCCCCAATGCTCGGTCTCGGGCGGGGTCACCGCGCCGGGGCCTCCGGTGCCGAGGGCTTTCAGATCGGCACCCCCGCAGAAGGTCGCCGATCCCGCGCCGGTCAAGACGATGGCACGGATGTCGCGGTCGGCCTCGGCCGACTCCCAGGCTCGCCCGAGCAGCGTATGCACGCGTGCGTCGATGCTGTTGGCGGCCTTCGGTCGGTTGATCGTGACGACGAGTACATGACCTTCACGCCTGGTCAGTACAACAGGTTCGATGCTATCGGCCTCGGACACGAATGTTCCCCTCGTTCGACTCGACACTGACTGTTGCTCCGATGATTTCGCGTGCAGGTTCGCCTCGATGGAGGGACAACGCATGCGCACTGGCCGTATCGCCGGGAGCCGTCTGTGCGGCAACGCGTCGTCCGCGCTCGTCCCTCCCGACGAGGAAAGCCTGGTTCGGTTCCCGCTGCCGTGAATGCTCGACGGAGACAGTCTCCACCACAAGATCCCCGTCCTCGACAGGTGCTCGAGGCGGCGGATCCGAGGCCAGCACTGCGGGTTCAGGATCTCCGATGTAGCCGAGCGGATGCTGTTCGGCACCCAACAGCACGGAGTGGTGGTAGGTCAGGTAGCCACCGTTCGCGTGCACCAGCGCACAACTCTTCCCGCCACGAATTTCCCGAACCGATGCGGTGATCGAATGCAGCGAATGACTACTGAGAGGTCCGCCGAAGGACGAATGGCCACCGGTCACCGTGGGAATCAACGACTTCGGCGTTCCGAGGTGACGTGTGGCCAGGGTCGGCACGATCGGAAAGCAGCTGTAGACGTCCAACACGTCCACTTGCTCGACCCCGATCTCCGCGCCATGCATTGCGCGATCCATCGCGCCTTCCATCGCTCGGGACCGGCCGAAACTACTGCGGTCGAGAATGTCGACCGTGTCCTCGGCACCAGCACCGCCCCAGACGTACACGATGTCGCTCTCGGGCACGCCGCATTCGCGGGCTTCGGCCAAGCTCGTCACCACGATGCACGCTGCCTGGTCGACGAACGGCATCGCGTTCATCGACAGCGGATACGGCTCGCACACGATGCGGTTCTTCGGCGACGGCGTGCCGATGTCGGCAGCCGTCCGCGCTCGCCCGTTCCACGAATACGGATTCTGCTCGGAGACAACGGAGAACGTCGCATACAGCTCGCTGCACTCGGCCTGCCGGGCCACCGGATCCAAGCCGGACTCGAAGCGAAATCGGCTCTCGAACAATGGATAGATCCGGACCGGTGAGATCAGACCGGCCTCTTGCATTGCAGCGCTGCCGAGTTGGTCGAGGTCGAAGGTGGGTGGACCGCCCGGATCTGTGCTCCACCCGCCGTCGTCGACGGGGTCTCGACCGGCCTTGACCAGCGCGCTCATCGAGGCCTGGGCTTCACCGCCCGCGATCACCGCCACCGTCGACTCTCCGGAGGCGATGCGCGCGGCTGCGCGATCGAGGAGCCGCGCAGGCCATTGCCCACCGATCGGAGCGTCGAACAGATCTGCTGGTGTGGCACCGAATCCACGTGCCAGTGCCGCGGCGGGACTGGCGTAGGCCCAGCTGGCGATATGACAGAACGCGATGCTGTCCGCGCGGCGAATCCACGGCTCCGACGTCGGCGAGTCCCTGAGTGCCGCAGTCGCAGCGAGCGTAATCAGTTCCATGGGTTCGACGCCCATGGGTTCGCCCCGGCCGCTTGTTTCACCGACAGCCACGATCACCGGAACACGTGTCGGATCCACCGTCGACGCCTCGTGGCGTGCAGAACTCATGACCGGAAACCTATTACAGACAGAGATTGTCTGCAATGCCGTCAGGTGCGACAATTCGGGGGTGACCGACGAAGCCACGAGCCGACGGGGACGTCCTCGCGATCCACATCTGGAAGACCGCGTCTACGACGCGGTGCTCGAGGTGTACTGGGAAAAGGGGTGGTCAGGCTTCACACTCGACGCCGTTGCCCGCCGCGCTTCGGTCGGGAGAGCCGCGCTCTACCGACGCTGGGAATCGAAGGGAGCCTTGGTCGTCGACGCGCTGGAAGCCCGAAGTCCACTCGCGACGCCGATCGACCTCGGCACGCTGCGGGCAGATCTCGTCGAGCTCGCAGTGCAGCTTCTGCAGGGTTACCGAGGGACAGCCGGTCTGGTCAGCCTGAGGGTCGCCCTCGATGCGCGGGTGCACCCCGACCTACTCGGCCGAATGATGGAGACGCTCAACAAGAGCCGTGTGGTCGCGGCGCGCCTCATCGTGCATCGAGCTCAGAGTCGAGGCGAATTGCCCGAGTCCACCGATACCACCCGAATTCTCGAAATGGTGACCGGAGCGGTGTTCAGTCACGTCATCTTCTCGCATCGCACCGATTCCGATCGCGCCGAGACCGACCGCGTCTACGCAGAGAATCTGGTCGACGCGGTCCTCGATGGTGTCGGCACGGCATGACCTGAACGGCCGCCGAGTCCCATGGACTCGGCGGCCGCGAATGAGGTGGTTCTTCTATTCGTTGTAGCCGAAGATCGCGTTCCAGGCCTCCTGGTCGTCCGCGGAGTTCTCGATCGACTCCGACTGCGTTATTCGATTGACCTTGGGGTCGGTGAACTCCGGCAACTCGATTCCGCGAATCACCGGCGGATCGATGTCGTTGCGCACCGAGTACTCACCGAGATCGCTGAACACCTGCTGTCCCCTCTTGGAGAGGTTCCAGTTCATGAAAACCTGCGCGGCCGCGATGTTTTTCGCTGTGGACGCCACTCCGGTGTAGTAGTCGTAGGCGGTGAGACCCTCCTCCGGTACCACGAAGTTGACCGGAGCATTCTCGTTGTTGGCGATGTTGACGCTGCTCACCACCACCGTCCCAGCTTCGATCTCGCCGCGGGCGAGCGCATCGAGCTGAGCTCCGATCGAGTCGAACACTCGTGCCTCCGAGGAATATTCGCGGAGGTAGTCGTCGCCCAGCGTCTCGCGCTGGAACCGAGTCAACGCCAATGCACTACCGCCGGCCCCGGCCTGAGCGATACCCAGATTGCCCTTCCATCGATCGTCGAGAAGATCGGCCCACGATGTGGGCCTGTCGTCTCCCTCGATCAGCGCACTGTTGTAGCCCATCGTGTAGATCGGGTCGAAGGTCCGGTAGTAGTTCCCGCCGTCGAACACCACGTCGTCCTGCAGCTCCGTCGCCGTCGGCGGCGTGAAGGGCTGGAACACACCGCGCTCGCTGAGGCCGCTGACGAAGCCGGCATCGGAGATCCGCACGACGTCCGCGTCGAGCCGTCCTGCGCCGTACTCGGCCACCAGTCGCTCGTACAGACGGTTCGGGGTGAGCCGCACGAGCTTGACGTCGAGTCCGGTGTCCTTCTCGAAGTTCTTCAGCACCGTGGCCTCGGTGACCGCGGTGTAACCGCTGTAGAGGGTGATGCCACCTTCGGCCTGGGCCTGCGTCCACAGATCGGGATCTGCGATCTGCTCACCGTCGATGACGAGGCCGTTGTCGGTGACGATCTCCTCGGCTGCCCGAGCCAAGGCGGGACGTTCGGGTGGCGGCGAGCAGGCCGCGGCAGTTGCCACTGCGACGCCCAGCGCGATTGCTGTTACCAATTTTCTCATCAGACAGTTTCCTTGGATCCGAAGCGACGCGAGAGGATTGCGAGCACACCGATCACAACGCAGTACAGCAGGCTCAACTCGGCAGCCGACTGGAACGAGCCGTTGTCGTAGGCGTCGAAGATCGCGATCGAGAGCAACCGGGTGTCGGAGGTGAACAGGAACAGCGCGGCGGTGAGCTCACGCATGGACAGCATCAGCAGCAACAGGAAGGTCGAGGACAGACCGACCTTGAGCAGCGGCGCGGTGACGAACGAAATCGCCCGGTGCCTCCGCGCACCCAACATGACTGCGCTGTCTTCCAAGTCCTTGTCCAACTGAATGATCGACGCAGAGACACCGCGGTAGCCCTGCGGAATGGTGACGGCAACGAACGCGATCACCAGCACCGCGAGTGTTCCGTAGATCGGCAGCGGAAGCGCCAGCCACGTCCACAGCAGACCCAGGCCGAGCACGATGGCAGGAACGGCCAGCGGCAACATCGCCAGGTATTCCAACAGCTTTCGGCCTGGAGCATTCGTGCGGTACCTCGTGTACGCCAAGGCGAAGCAGAACGCGGTACCGATAGCGGCGGTGGCGACACCGACGATGACGCTGTTGGTCATCACGCTGTGGAAGTCGGCACTGCGCAACGTCTCTCCCAGTCCCCAGAACGACAGCGCTCCCGAGTCGAAGAGCTGACCGATGTTCGCGACGTACGGGCTGGTCTGGAGAGCAGCCAACACCAGGGCGACAAGCGGCAGGAGGACGGCCAGGGCGAAGTACACCCAGGCGAACACTGCAGCCGGGATGCGCCATGCCCGCAGCGGAACCTGACGCGCCCGAACACCTTTGCCGCTGACGGTGGTGTATTCCTTGCTGCTCATCGCGCGCTGCTGGAAGGCGACGACGGCGACCAGCAAGACGGTGAGAACCACTGCGACAGCGGCGGCGTCGTTGCCGCGGGCAGGCGATGCGTTCATCAGTCGATAGATCAGGGTCGGCAGGGTGTCGACTCCGCCGGGCACGCCGATCACCTGAGCCACCGGGAAGTTCTCCACGGTGAGCGCGAAAACCAGGATTCCCGAGCCGATCACGGCGGGCATGACGAGCGGGAACGTGATCTTGCTCAACATTTTCGTCAACTTCGCACCGTGCAGACTGGCGGCGTCCTCGAGGTCCGGATTCATCAACGAGAGCGCGGAGTGGACCATCAGGAACGGATACGGCGCGTAATAGATGCCGAGGATGAAGATCATTCCGCCGAAGCTGTAGATGTCGATGAAGCCGGGGAGACCGATCGCGGTCAGAACCAGGTTGATGTAACCGGTGGCCGGCCCGGCCAGCAATGCCCACGCCAGTGCCCCGACGAGCGCCGGGAGGAAGAGCGGCGCAATACCGATGCCGTAGATCATCTTTCGGCCCGGAACGTTGGTACGTGCTGCCAGGAAGGCGAGCGTGCACCCGATCGTCAGCGCGACGATCGAGGACCCGATGCCGACCAGAGCCGAATTCCACAGGGCGCTCTGCGCGGTCGAGGACCCGAGCAGCGAGAAGTTGTCGAGGGTGAAGTTACCGAAGTCGAACAGCGATGTGCGCTCGGCGTTGTCGGTGAATGCGCCCATCACGATGAAGAACATCGGGAACAGCACGATCACGGTGAGCAGAGCCAACTGCAGAAGCGTCGGAATCCACTTCTTCAGACCCGGCCTGCGTTGGGGTGTCGGAGTGTCGACCGGCGGCTTCGTCGTGGTGACGGGCCGATTGTCGGTGGGGGCGCTCATACCGGCACCGCCTCGGAGGCGACGCGATCGTCGACGAGAACCTGAGCTCCGCCGGCTACTGCTGTGACCCGTGCGCGTTCTCCCATACCCAGGATTCGGCTGGCGTGTCCGGTGGCGACGGCTTCGATCTCCGGGCCGTCGTCCAGTGTGACGCGGTACCGAATGGACGCCCCCTGGTAGCTCGCGACGTCGACTGTGCCCATCCAGGACTGGCCCTCGGGCTCGGCATCGTCCAACGGGGTGACCAACAGATCCTCGGGCCGCAGGCACACCACGACGGGCCCGTCGGCCGCCGACGCTGCATCGACCGACACTGCAATCTGTCCGAAGTCCGTCAGCTCCATCGTCGATCGCGGTCCCGACGCAGGCGTGGCGCGGAAGATGTTGCCGACACCGAGGAACTCGGCCACCGAGGCGGACATCGGCGAGGTGTAGATGTCTTCGGGGGTGCCGATCTGCACGATTCGGCCGTTCTGCATCAGCGCGATTCGGTCGGCAAGGGCGAACGCCTCGACCTGATCGTGCGTGACGTAGACGGTGGTCAGTCCGAGTCGGAGCTGAAGCTCTCGCAATTCCATCCGAAGTCGTTCACGCAGTCGGGCATCGAGGTTCGACAGCGGCTCGTCGAGGAGCAGCACGCTGGGGCGCATCACCAGGGACCGAGCCAGCGCCACCCGCTGCATCTGACCACCACTGAGCAAGCTCGCTCCTCGGTGCGCCATTTCGCCCAACCCGACGAGGTCGAGGGCCTCGAGGACGCGCTGGTTCATCTCGGTCTTGTTGACCTTCTGCATCTTCAACGAGAAGGACACGTTGTCGAACACAGTCCGGTGCGGCCACACCGCGTAGGACTGAAAGACCATGCCCACGTTGCGTTTGTGCGGCGGGATCGTCTTGTTCGTGTTCGAGTCGTGGACGACGCGGTCACCGATGGTGATGCGGCCGGCGCTGGGGGTCTCCAGCCCTGCCACACAGCGCATCGTGCTGGTCTTACCGCAGCCTGACTGCCCCAGCAACACCAGGGATTCTCCGTCGGCGATCTCCAGGTCGAGGTCGCGGACAACAGTGTTTCCCGAGTAAGCGAGGCTCAGATTCTCGATGCTAACCTTCATGATCTTCCTTTTCTTCAGTCGTCGAAGCCGTGTTCACAGGTCGAGCTATCCGATCGAAAGTGCCTTCGCAGCAACGGAAACGAACAATTCTGCCGTCGCGATCCGTCGTGCAGCGCGGTGCAGGGTCACGCTGGTGAGGTTGCCGTCCGCAGCGATGTCGACATCGACGGCCAACACACCTGCCGGCGTCCCCAGCCGTAGGGTCGAGCTGGCGGCACCGCGGATGACCCGATCCACCACACCGCCGCGCACCGTTGCGGCAGCGGCCACCGCCACCGCCGACGTCAGGCCGATCGACGGATGCGGTGCCATCATCGAGAGCATGCGCACGCAGACGTCGTATTCACCGGCCGAGACGAGTGTTCCGTCTTCGAGGCGGTAGTCCACCGGCGGCGCGATGATGCCGACCTTCGGCACCGCGTGCGTGATCGGATCCTGCGGGCGCGACAGCCCCATGAGCAGTGCTGCACTGCGGCGCAATTCGACCAGTCGCGGAACACGTTCCGTCAGCTCGGCAGCGGTCTCGGCCCCGGTCATACCGAGGTCGGATGCATCGAACAATGCAGCGGGAGCGCCGGCGACCACCATCGTGCCGCGGTACTGCGACCCATGTAGCTCCACGGTGTCCTCCACTGACCCGGTGGGGAGCAATCGAGTGCGATCGGCACCGAGGTCGATGAACGTCAGTCCGACCGGAACGCCGAGAGCCGACGTTCCGGCAACCTGAGCCGACCCTTCGGACGGAACGACGCCGCCCGGGGTATCGATCTCGGTGAGCAGCACCGCACCGGTATTGCGATTACGCAGCCGCACGACGGTGGTGATCGGATCGATCGCCACCAGTCCTTGTTGGAGTGCGTACAGGCCGATCGCGGTGGCACAGTTACCACAGTTGCTTCCCCACTCCACCTTTCGATCACCGATGGCGACCTGAGCGAAGAGGTAGTCCACGTCGATTCCGTCCTCGGAGGACCTGCTGACGATGGCCGCCTTCGAGGTGGTCGAGCTGCCGCCACCGACGCCGTCGAGCTGGCGGGGGTCGCCGGATCCGAAGGCGGAGACCAGAATCTCGTCGAGAGATCCTGCTTGTTCGATCAGTGGCTCGACGTCGACGGAGCTGAAGAGCCAGCACTTGCTGGTCCCGCCCCTCATCCACGTGCCACGCAGTGAATACATCCTCGGATACCTTCCGGTCGTTACTCTCGAAAACGTTCTTGGAGTTGAACATTCGAGGAGCCAGTGCGGTCATGTGACGCAGCTCTCGTGCGGTCGCTGTACATAGCCTGCATCACACAGCCGTCGAGTACAATTACGAAAAAGTCGAGATCCCTTAACTTTCACTTAAAGGTGGTTCGATCATGTTCGACACCCGACGCCTGCTGCTCCTGGTCGAGGTGGTGCGCACCGGATCCATCACCGGGGCAGCAACTCGGTTGAGCTTCACCACATCTGCGGTGTCGCAGCAATTGAGCAAGCTCGAGCTCGAAGCCGGCCAACCCTTGCTGGAACGGCATGCTCGCGGGGTGCGCCTGACCGAGGCAGGCGAAGTCCTGGTCCGGCACGCCGAGCGCATCGAAACTCAATTACTCGCTGCGCGTAACGAACTCGAAGATCTGTCCGGCCTACGCGCAGGTACTTTGAGAATCGGCACGTTCCCGACGGCCGGTGCCAGCCTGCTACCACCGGTGGTGAAGCTGTTCAAGTCGCGCCATCCGGCAGTCGCACTGACAGTGCGCAGCTCGCGATTCGCCGGGCTGCGGGGAATGCTCGACACCCGCGAGGTGGAGCTGTCCCTGCTCTGGGATTACGAGTGGGCCAGAATCACCGACTCGGACCTGACGGTGCACCAGCTCATCATCGACCCACCGATGCTGGTCGTTGCAGTCAGTCATCATCTGGCCGAGCGTGATTCGGTGGACATGACCGAACTCGAACACGAGCAATGGATCACCCGGGAAGACACTCACCCGGTCGGTGCCGCGCTCGAGCGCGCGTGCCATGCTGCGGGTTTCTCCCCCACCGTCTCGTTCGCCGCGAACGACTACCAAGAGGCGCAGGCAATGGTGGCAGTGGATCTGGGCGTCTCGTTCGCACCGCGCATGGCGCTGTCGAACATACGAGACGATGTGCGATTGGTCCCGTTGACGGGCGCACCATCACGTCGAATACTGCTGGCGCACTTGGCAGAACAGAAGCTCTCGCCGAGCGCGACCGTACTACTGAGAATTTTCCAGGACGTCGCCGCTCGGTTCTGAGGCCACGAACTCAAGCGGAGTGTGCACCGACCAGAGCGGGCATCGGCACCACGAAGAGGTCTGCGGTTGCGATACGTCGGACTGCGCGATGAAGTGTGACCGCGTGCAGCAATCCGTCGTGGTCCACGGTGTAGTCGACGTCGAGCACCCCGGCCGCCGTTCCGATGCGGAGTGATCCGGGCCAACCGATGCGGGCGTTGGTGGTGACCACACCGCCCTCGACCGTGGCGGCCGCCGCCACTGCCACCGCCGAGGTCAGTCCGATCGCCGGGTGCGGTGCCATCATCGACAGCATGCGTACCGAAATGTCGTAGTCGGCGGCGGCAACATGCTCACCCGTGGTGGTCACGTAGTCTCGCGGCGGGCCCACGATCCCGACCTTCGGAATGGCATGCGAGACAGGTTCTTCGGGCTTGCTCAGCCCCATCCGCAGAGCTGCCTGCCGGCGTAGCGCGATGAGGGTGGGGACGTGCGAGCCGACGACATCGTTGGTCTCCGACGCGGTCAGCCCGAAATCGGCGGCATCGAACAGTGCGGCGGGTGCACCCGCCCGAACGAACGTTCCTCGAAAGCCTCTGTCGCCGAGAGTGACTCGATCGATCTCTGCACCGGTGGGGAGCATCGTCACTCGGTCCGAGGCCGGATCGGTGAAGGTCAATCCCACCGGGACACCCAGAGCGGTGGTTCCGGGGACGGACGCGTCGCCCTCCGCAGGAATGCGTCCGCCGGGAGTTGCGATCTCCGCCGCCAGAATCGCGCCGGTGTTCTCGTTACGCATCCGCACCACGGTGACGTGGTCGTCGACGGCGACGAGACCGGTCTGCACGGCGTAGAGACCGATCGCGGTCGCGCAGTTTCCGCAGTTGCTGCCCCACTCCACGGTGCGGTTCTCGATGGCGACCTGAGCGAACAGGTAGTCGACATCGATACCGGGTGCGCCCGAGCGTCGCACGATGGCTGCCTTGGACGTGGTGGAGCTGCCGCCCCCGACCCCGTCGAGCTGCCGCGGGTCGCCGGAACCGAAGGCTGCGGTCAGGATGTTGTCGAGACCGCCGGCGTCGGCGATGTACGGGTCGATGTCGACCGCGTTGAACAGCCAGCACTTGCTGGTGCCTCCACGCATCCACGTTCCACGAAGAGTGAACATCTGGTGTGCCTTCCGATCAGGATCCGATGCTTCCACCCTGCGACAGAGGATGTTCAAGCACAATTACGAAATATGTTCATGTCGTGCAGCAGCGCTTAACGCGTGTGCTCGGTCAGAACAGGGCAGGAACGACGACCAGGATCAACCAGCACAGGGCGGGCGCGACGGCCACGACGACTCCCGCATTGAGCAGCAGCTGACGGTAGAAGCGCGGGCGCTCGATGTTCTGTGCGTTGGCCAGCACGAGCGCACCGTTGGTCGAGAACGGCGAGACGTCGACGACGGTGGCCGAGATGGCGAGGGCAGCGACGACGCCGACGACCGGCAGTGCACCGGTACCCAGCAGCGGCATGGCCAGCGGGATGACGGCGGCCAGCAGCGCAGTGGAGGACGCGAACGCCGAAGTGATGCCGATGACGTAGCAGAGCACGATGGCTACGATGATCGGCGCGCCGATGGTGATCGCCATTTCGGCGAGATGATCGATGGTGCCGACTTCCTGCAGGATCGAGATGTAGGTGACCATGCCTGCAACCAGCAGAACCGTCGACCAGCTGATGTCTGCGATGGCTTCGTTCTGCTTCTTCAGATCCGTGAACGCCAGGACTGCTCCGGCTCCGATGGCGATGAAGCTGATCGGCAGGTGCAGGACGAGAACGAGCACCAGGAGTGCGCCGATGAGGAACAGCGTGAGCTTCTGTACGAACGTGACCGGGGCCGGCGCGTCGACCAGCGTGGTTGTTTTCGGACGAGTGAGCACCGCAGTGCTGCCGCCCGCTGAGCTGCCGCCGCCGGTACCGCCGCCGGTGGGGACGGACGTCTTGACCGGTGATCCGCCCACCGGGCCACTGCCGGGCGCGGGGTCGGTGGAGCCGGTTGCGGTGTACTCGAAGCCCTTCATGCGGGCCAGTGCTGCGTAGCCGACGACCGTCAAGACCGAGAGCAGCAGGTTGATGCCGTAGCTGGCGAAGAACAGCGTCCACGGGCTGAGCGCGAGGCCGTTGTTCTCGACGATGTCACGAACCAGAACGCCGGAAACGGAAATCGGGGAGAACGCTCCTGCGTGGGCACCGTTGATCACCATGATGCCCATGACCAGCGGGCTCATGCCGGTTCGCGCTGCGAACGCCATGGCTGCAGGCACGATCAATGCGACCGCGGCGGGGCTGAAGGTGCCCAGCGCCGTCAAGACCGAAGCGACGAAGAAGAACACCCACGGAACTACTGTCACTCGGCCGTGTACCGCTCGGATGCAGCTGTTCACCAGCAGATCGATGGTGCCGTTACGTTTGGCCGTACCGAAGAAGTAGGTGACGCCGACGATGGTCAACACTATCGAGCTGGGGAACTCGTTCAGGATTTCCTTGTCGTCGAATCCCAGTGCGAAGTACCCGACCACAAAGGCACCGATGAAGCCCAGGATGCCGATATTGATCGGAAAGAAGGTTGCGATCACGAACATCGCAACCAGTGCGATGAGCGGGAGGATCTCGATGGAAGTCATGGGCGTCTTTCAGGTGGTGGTAAGTGCTCGGTTACATCCGCACTCGAACGTTGTCCCTGTCACATTATTGACGCCTGGCTTTTAGGACAATATCGTTTTGCTACCTAGTCGTTTAGCTGAGCTGAAAGATATCCGCATGAACCACACGTTCGACGTCGTGACGTTGTTTCTTCTGCTCGACATCGCCGAGGCCGGCTCACTGACCGCAGGTGCCGAGCGGGCGAACATGACCCCATCCGCGGCGTCCCAGCGCATCAGCAAACTCGAACACGGCATCAAGCAGCCGGTGCTGACCCGCCTGCCACGCGGTGTACAGCTCACCGAAGCCGGCGAAATTCTCACCAGCCGCGCCCGCCTGTTCAGACGGGAGATGCGAGCGGCGAGCGGTGACCTCGAAGCAATCCGTGGGCTGGAACGCGGTTCGGTTCGGCTCGGCTCGTTTCCCACCGTCAGTGCGTCGCTGCTCTCCGACGCGTTGAAGGACTATCACTCGCGATGGCCCGATGTCGACGTTCGGGTTCGTTCGGCGGTGCGCCCACAGTTGCTCGACATGCTGCATTCGAGCGAAATCGACTTGGCGCTGCTGTGGAGCTATGCCTGGACGGAGGAGGCCGAACGATCGCTGTCACTCGAGCCACTGATGGAAGACCAGACCGTGCTGCTGCTGCCGATCGACGACGATCGACTGGAGCACGACGTGTCGCTGCACGATCTCGAAAGCGCGCGGTGGATCATCCGCAGCAACGACCACCCTGCTGCCGAAGTTCTGTATCGCAGTTGTCGCGTAGCAGGATTCGAGCCCGACGTCGTGTACGAGGCCCACGACTACCAGGAGATCGAGGCCATGGTGGCCGCAGGCGTCGGCATCGCGATGGTTCCTCGTTTGTCGGTGGTGCATCACCGACCCGACGTGACCGCGGTCGCCTTCCCGGAATCGGATCGGGTTCCCACCCGCGTCATCTACATCGCGTCACTCGCTCGGCGTCAGTACACCCCGGCGATGTACGCGATCTCGACCGCATTGAGAGGTGCCGCCGAGCGAATTGCGGCTGCTACTACAGCAACTCCCTGATTGCGTTCTCGAACCCGGTGACGTGTTCGAGGGTCAGTTCCGCCGCCGTGTCGGCATCACCGTCGATGATGGCCTGCAGCAGCACGACGTGTTCACGAACATGGCCGGCGACGTTCGGCAGTCGGTCGAGAAACAGGCACCAGATGCGGGTGGCATGTGCGTCGAGGCTGACCAGAATGTCTTCGAGGTGGGGATTTCCCGACGCCCGATAGATTTCCCGATGCACTGCAACATCTTTGCGCAGCACCTCACGTGAGTCGTCGGTGTCGTCGATGCTCGCAATGGAGGCCGCGAGTTCCGCCAGCCGGTCTCGCGCTGCCCGCGTGGCCGTGCGTGCCGCACGCGCCGAGGCCGCAGGCTCGAGCTGCTTACGAATCTCCGAGATGTTGGCCAGGTCGGTCATGTCGACGGCGGTCGCGAAGGTTCCACGGCGGGGGTACGCAACAACGAGTCGCTCGCGCTCCAGTCGTTTGAGGCCCTCACGAATGGGTGTGCGCCCCAGCCCCAACTGCTCGGCCAGACGGTCGTCGTTGATGGGTTCGCCCGGACGGATTTCCAGCATGATCAGCTGCTCACGCACTATTTCGTACGCTCGATCGGCGTTGGTACCGACGGACTGCGCTGCATCGATCACCGGTGGAATTCCGATTGTCATCTTCTCTGCTCACTCCCGGTCGATGCCCCGCCCTTGACGGCTCTGCGTTGTGATCTTACTCTATTGGCATCTTGATATATCAGTTCCAGATCATTGATCTTCCAGAAGGGCGGCCATCTTGACGCAGGACTTCGCACCGACGGCGACGGCACCGCACCCGAGGGGCGTGACGAACCGCGTACTCGCCGATCTCGATCCCGAGGTGCACCGCGCGATCAGTGCCGAGCTCGGCCGTCAGCAGAACACGCTCGAGATGATCGCCAGCGAGAACTTCGCGCCGCTGGCCGTGATGCAGGCACAAGGTTCGGTTCTGACGAACAAGTACGCCGAGGGCTACCCCGGCCGGCGCTACTACGGCGGTTGCGAAAACGTCGACGTCATAGAGCAACTCGCCATCGACCGGCTCAACGCTTTGTTCGGGTCGACGTTCGCCAACGTGCAGCCGCACTCCGGTGCTCAGGCCAATGCCGCTGCGATGGCAGCACTTCTGCAGCCGGGTGATTCGATTCTCGGTCTCGCACTCGCCCACGGCGGACACCTGACGCACGGCATGAAGGTGAACTTCTCGGGCAAGCTCTACGACGTCTCGGCCTACCACGTCCGTGAGCACGACCATCTCGTCGACATGGAAGAGGTGGAGCGCCTCGCCCACGAACACCGCCCCAAGCTGATCATGGCCGGTTGGTCCGCCTACCCGCGTCACCTCGACTTCGCCGAATTCCGCCGTATCGCAGACGACGTCGGCGCATACCTGATGGTGGACATGGCGCACTTCGCAGGTCTGGTCGCCGCCGGCCTGCACCCCTCACCGGTACCGCACGCACACGTGGTCACCTCGACGACACACAAGACACTCGGCGGCCCACGCGGTGGCGTGATCATCACCAACGATGCCGCTCTGGCGAAGAAGTTCAACTCGTCGGTCTTCCCCGGCCAGCAGGGCGGACCGCTAGAGCATGTCATCGCAGCCAAGGCGGTGTCCTTCAAGCTCGCTGCCGAAGAGGACTTTCGGGAACGACAGCAGCGCACCCTCGACGGTGCGAAGATCCTGGCCGATCGACTGCTGACCGACGACGCAGCGGCCGCAGGCATCGACGTGGTCTCGGGCGGCACCGACGTCCATCTCGTTCTCGTGGATCTGCGCAAGTCCGAACTGGACGGCAAGCAGGCCGAGGACAGGCTGCATCACGTGGGAATCACCGTGAACCGCAACGCAGTTCCGTTCGATCCACGGCCGCCCATGGTGAGCTCAGGCGTCCGCATCGGCACCCCGGCCCTCGCGACCCGCGGCCTGGACGCCACCGCGTTCGCCGAGGTCTCCGATGTCATCGCCCACGCATTGCGTCCCGACACCGACGACCGCGGACTCGATGCACTGCGAGTCCGGGTCGAATCCGTCGCCGCGCAGTTCCCCCTCTACCCCGACCTGACGGAAGGCTACCGATGACCGCCCCCGCAACCCCACCGGGCGCACATCTGCCCGATCACCCGGACTTCCTGTGGCGCAACCCCGAGCCGAAGAAGTCGTACGACGTCGTGATCATCGGCGGCGGCGGACACGGCCTGGCCACCGCGCACTACCTCGCCAAGAACCACGGCATCACCAATGTGGCTGTGCTGGAGAAGGGGTGGCTCGCCGGCGGAAACATGGCGCGCAACACCACCCTGATCCGGTCGAACTACCTGTGGGACGAGAGCGCCCGCATCTACGAGCACTCCCTGAAGCTGTGGGAGGGTCTCGCCGACGACCTCGACTACCCCATCCTGTTCAGCCAGCGCGGCGTCCTCAACCTCGCGCACAGCCTGCAGGACGTGCGTGACAGCGTGCGTCGCGTCGAGGCCAACCGCCTCAACGGCATCGACGCTCAGTGGGTCGACCCCGACGAGGTCAAGAAGCTGTGCCCGATCGTCAACATTTCCAGCGACATTCGCTACCCGGTACTCGGTGCGACGTACCAGCCGCGCGCCGGCATCGCCAAGCACGACTACGTCGCCTGGGGATTTGCCCGACGCGCCGACGCGGCCGGCATCGACATCATCCAGAACTGCGAGGTCACCGGTTTCACCACCGACGGCAACCGCGTCACCGGGGTCAAGACCACGCGCGGCGACATCGCCACCGGCCAGGTCGCTCTGTGCGCGGCCGGGCACACCTCCACTCTGACGGACATGCTCGGCATCAAGACTCCGCTGCAGAGTCATCCCCTGCAGGCCCTCGTCTCGGAGTTGCTCGAGCCGGTCCACCCCACGGTGGTCATGTCGAATGCCGTGCACGTGTACGTCTCCCAGGCGCACAAGGGCGAACTGGTGATGGGTGCGGGCGTCGACTCCTACAACGGCTACGGCCAACGCGGTGCGTTCCACATCATCGAACGACAGATGGCAGCTGCGGTCGAGTTGTTCCCCGTCTTCGCTCGCGCACATCTGCTGCGTACCTGGGCCGGCATCGTGGACGTGTGTCCCGACGCCTCCCCCATCGTCGGGCGCACGCCGTTCGACAACGTGTTCCTCAATTGTGGCTGGGGGACAGGCGGATTCAAGGCCACACCCGGTGCTGGATGGTGCCTGGCCGACACCATCGCCAACGACGAGGTGCACGAGTACATCGCACCGTTCAGTCTGGACCGATTCGTCACCGGCGCGCTGGTGGACGAGCACGGTGCCGCAGGCGTGGCTCACTAGTTTCTCCGCCCCGACACACGCAGCACCCGAACGAGAAATCCTGGAGTGGCAATGCAATTGATCGAATGCCCGTGGTGCGGGAGTCGAGAAGAGACCGAATTCCACTACGGCGGCCAGGCGCACATCGCCTACCCCGAGGAGCCCTCGGCCCTCACCGACGAACAGTGGGCGCACTTCGTGTTCTTCCGCGACAACCCCAAGGGGCTCTTCGCAGAACGGTGGAGCCACAGCGCGGGCTGCAGGCGTTGGTTCAACGCAGTACGAGACACCGCCACCTACCGAATCCACAGTGTCTATCGCCTCGACGACCCGAAGCCGGTGAACCCATGACCGCATTCCGCACCGCATCCGGCGGCCGCATAGACCGCACGAGCACCTTCGACTTCACGTTCGGCGGCTCGGCGCTGCAGGGACATCCCGGCGACACGCTGGCATCTGCGTTGCTCGCCAACGGCATTCATCAGGTGACCACCAGCATCAAGCTCGGCAGGCCCCGTGGATTCACCGCAGCATGGGCCGAGGACACCGGCGGACTCGTGCAGATCGAGGAGCCGTTCCCCGAGCCCATGCTGCTCGCCACCACGATCGAGCTGTACGACGGTCTGGTCGCTCGGGGCATCCCCGGACAGGGGCGTCTCGCCGAGATCTCCGACTCCGCCAAGTACGACGCCATGCACGCCCACGCCGATCTGTTGGTCGTCGGTGCCGGCCCGGCCGGTCTGACGGCCGCTCTGATCGCCGCCCGCAGTGGCGCTCGGGTGATCGTCGTCGACGATCAGAGCGAGTTCGGCGGTTCCCTGCTCGGCTCCGACGACGTCATGGACGGCCGGCCCGCACTGGACTGGGTGACCGACGCGGTGACCGAGTTGTCGACCTTCCCCGACGTGACACTGCTGCGCCGCACCACCGCGTTCGGTTCCTACGACGACGGCTTCGTCCTCGCGCTCGAGCGCCGCACCGATCACCTGGGGTTGGATGCGCCTGCAGCACTGAGCCGTCAGCGCGTCTGGCGCATTCGATCGCGTCACGTCCTGGTGGCCACCGGTGCCCACGAACGTCCGGTCGTCTTCACCGACAACGACCGCCCCGGAATCATGCTGGCGCACAGCGCACGTACGTTCCTGCATCGCTACGGCGTCACAGTGGGCACCGACGCCGTGGTCTTCACCACCAACGACAGTGCGTACAAGGCAGCCGTCGATCTGCACGACGCAGGGGTCCGCATCACGAGCATCGTCGATGCCCGCGCCGCGGCACCCGAGTACTGGATCGGTCTGTGCCGCGAACGCGGCATCGAGGTGCGCACCGGGAGCGTCGTGTCCGGCACCCGCGGCGGCACCCGCGTCACCCATGCACTGGTGACCGGGGCCGACGGTTCCACCGAAGCTCTCGGCTGCGACGTACTGCTCGTCAGCGGTGGTTGGAACCCCGCGGTGCACCTGTTCAGCCAGGCTCGCGGAAAGTTGCGCTACGACGGTGAACTCGGCGCATTCGTGCCTGCGGACGACGTCGAGGGCATCAGTGTCGCCGGGTCGGCATCGGGGGTCTTCGATCTGGCCGGATGTCTACGTGACGGCGGCTCGGCTGCGGCAGGTGCGCTGACCCGTCTCGGCTTCGATGCTCCCGAAACCTCGCTTCATGTGGTCGATTCCGTGCCCAGCAGCGAGTCGCTGGTGCTGTGGCGGGTGCGCGACGACGCAGGTGCCGACAGCCAGTTCGTCGACGTGCAGCGCGACGCGACCGTCGCCGATCTGGTCCGCGCCGTCGGGGCAGGCATGTCCTCGATGGAACACATCAAGCGTTACACCACGATCGGCACAGCGCACGATCAGGGCAAGACCTCCGGTGTGGTGTCCTCGGGCATCGTGGCGGAACTGCTCGACAAGCCGGTGGAGAACCTGGGCACCACCACGTTCCGACCCCCGTACACGCCGGTGGCGTTCGCGGCGTTGGCCGGACGCAATCGCGGCATAGCGTTCGACCCGGAACGGGTTACCGCAGTTCATGATTGGCACGTCGAACGCGGTGCCGTCTTCGAGGACGTCGGGCAGTGGAAGCGGCCCCGCTACTACCCACTTCCCGGTGAAGAGATGCACGACGCCGTGCTCCGCGAGTGTGCGGCCGTGCGTTCGGGCGTCGGCATGCTCGACGGTTCGACTCTCGGCAAGATCGACGTGCAGGGCCCCGATGCGGGTGTGGTGCTGGACATGTTCTACACGAACATGATGAGCACGTTGAAGGTCGGCATGGTGCGGTACGGCGTGATGTGCGGTGCCGACGGCATGGTGATCGACGACGGCACCGTGATGCGTCTGGCGGACGACCGGTTCCAGGTGTTCACCACCACCGGTGGCGCAGCAGGGATGCTCGACTGGATGGAGGAGTGGCTGCAGACCGAGTGGCCGCACCTCGCGGTTCGGCTGACGTCGGTGACCGAGCAGTGGGCCACGTTCCCCGTCGTCGGACCGCGATCTCGCGATCTCGTCGGCGAGATCTTTCCCGAACTGGACGTCACCAACGAGTCGTTCCCGTTCATGGCCTGGCGAGACGCCTCGATCGACGGGGTACCGGTACGCGTGGCACGCATCAGCTTCTCCGGTGAACTGGCCTTCGAGGTGAACATCGATTCCTGGCACGCGCACGCACTGTGGTCGCGGCTGATCGACGCGGGCGAGAAGTACCACATCACCCCGTACGGCACCGAGACCATGCACGTGCTGCGCGCCGAGAAGGGCTACCCGATCGTCGGCCAGGACACCGACGGCACCGTCACCCCGCAGGACCTCGGCATGAGCTGGGCGGTGTCGAAGAAGAAGCTCGACTTCATCGGAAAGCGGTCGTTCGACCGCGCCGAGAACCGAAACCCGTTGCGCAAGCAGTTCGTCGGCCTCCTGCCGGTCGACCGGGAGACCGTCCTCCCGGAGGGCTCGCAGATCATCGAGCATTCCGACAGCGGCGTCCTACCCGAACTTCCGGTGCCGATGCTCGGCCACGTCACGTCCAGTTACGCCAGCGCAGAATTGGGCCGCCCGTTCGGGTTGGCCCTGCTCGAGGCCGGACGTGACCGACTCGGCGACATCCTGCACGTCCCGGTGGGCGACACCCTGATCGCCGTGGAAGTCACCGGCTCCGTACTCGTCGATCCGGAAGGTAACCGCCGTGATGGCTGACCGACTCGCCACCAGAAGCCCACTCGCACAGACAGTCCTGCCGGACTCGCCTGCTGTCCGCATCGTGGAGGAACCGTTCTTCGCCGGGATCGACCTGTGGGTCGACCCGAGCGGACCGGGCGGGGCCGCTGCCTCGGCCGAGCTCGGCACCGAACTCCCCGGCCCCGGCCGCGTCGCCGAAGGAACGAACACCACCGCCATCTGGCTCGGTCCCGAGGAGTGGCTGGTGATCGGAGCCGGCATCGACCCGGTCGACCTGGAACACCGTCTCGGTTCGGCCGTTCGCGCGCACCGGGGCGCGGCAACCGACGTGTCCGCTCAGCGAACCAGTCTGCGGCTGAGCGGTTCTCGGGCCCGCGAGGTCCTGGCGAAGGGATGCTCGATCGATCTGCATCCCGGCATTTTCCCGGCGGGATCGACGGTCCAGACGATGCTGGCGATGGCAGGCATGATCCTGATTGCCTGTGACGACACGGGAACGGACTACCGCATCCTCGTGCGCTCGTCGTTCGCACGCTATCTCGCAACCTGGTTGATCGACGCGGCCGAGGAATACACCGACGTCTGATCGACCCGTTGGACTCGCGCGAGAGAAAAGGTGACCGCAGTGCTCACGACCGTCTCCACAGCAACACGGGCAGCCGATGCCCGCGATCGACTGCTGACTCGACTGACCACCTCACATCCCGTGGTCTGTGGGATCGTCAACGTGACCCCGGATTCGTTCTCCGATGGAGGTCTGTTTCTGGACTCGGATCGTGCTGTGGCCCATGCACTGTCGATGGTCGACGACGGAGCCGAGTTGCTCGACATCGGCGGTGAATCGACCCGGCCCGGGGCTACCCCGCCTACTGTCGAGGAGGAGATCGCCCGAGTCGTCCCGGTGATCGACGCATTGTCCAGACGTACGTCGACACCGCTGTCGGTCGATACCTCACGCCCCGAGGTGATGCGGGAAGCGGTGCGCGCCGGGGCGAGCGTCATCAACGACGTTCGTGCCCTTCGCCTTCCCGGTGCACTCGATGCAGCAGCCGAGCTGGGCGCCGCCGTGTGCCTGACGCATATGCAGGGCGAGCCGTCGACGATGCAACATTCCCCTCGCTACGGCGACGTCACCGCGGAGGTGTGCGAGTTTCTCGAAGACCGGGCTGCCGAATGCATCCGGGCCGGGATACCGCCGTACCGCATTCTGGTAGATCCCGGGTTCGGATTCGGCAAGACCCTCGAGCACAATCTGCAGCTGCTCCAGGGCCTTCGGGCGCTCACCGCGTCCGGCAGGCCGATCATGGCGGGTGTGTCCCGAAAGGGAATGATCGGTGCCATCACCGGCAGAGAGGTCGACGACCGGCTCGCCGGATCACTCACCGCCGCGATCATTGCGGCCCAGCACGGGGCGTCACTCCTCAGGGTTCACGACGTCGCCGCCACCATCGACGCACTGGCCGTGATGCGGGCACTGCGTTCACTCGACTCGAATCCAGGTCAATCCACGAAGAATGCCGAGGCCACCTCATGACTGCAGCCCTCTCCTCTGCCCGCCGACACTTCAGCACCGAACACAGCTGGATGGCCGTCGACCCGTTCGGCTCCCCTGCTCAGACCCCCAGTCGAGTGGGCGTAACGCCGACGGCATTGGGCGGCGCGGCCGACATTCTCGGCGTCGACCTGCCGACGGTGCGTACCGTGCTCACCGCAGGTGAGGCCTGCGGCACCATCCGCACGTCCACTGGGTCGGTCACGGTGTTCGCTCCGGCTAGCGGCATGGTCACCATCGTCAATCCCGTTGTGCTCGAGGATCCCTCGAGCGTCGCCGCAGACCCGCTCGGCACCGGCTGGCTGTTCGCCGTCCTGACCCCCGCTGCCTCGTCGTTCGACGATCTCACCACGCGCGAGCCGACCGACGCAGCTCGGGTGGGCTCATGACGATCAGCGTGTTCGACCTCTTTTCCGTCGGGGTCGGACCCTCGAGTTCGCACACGGTCGGTCCAATGCGTGCGGCTGCTCGGTTCGTCGACGACCTGCGCACCATGTCTGCCTTCGAAGACGTCCGTGAGGTGGCCGTGGACCTGTACGGTTCGCTGGCCGCGACCGGAGCGGGACACGGCACCATGACCGCAGTGCTGCTCGGCTTGGAAGGGCTTCTGCCCGAAACCATTTCCACCGAGGTGATGGAACAGCGGCAAGCGTCGATGGCGGCCACCGGGCGCATTCTGTTCGGCGGTACCCGCGAGATCGACCTCGCGGTGGACGACATCGTGCTGCGCCCGTTGACAGTCTTGCCGTTCCACCCCAACGGAATGAAACTGACTGCGCGCGCCTCGGATTCGACCGAACTGCACACCGAGACCTACTTCTCGGTGGGTGGCGGCTTCGTGGTGACCGAGGCCGAAAGCGTCGAGGCCGTCGCGCCACTCGCCTCCGCGAACGGGTTCGCGTCGGCCAAGGAACTGCTTCAGATCTGCGAACGGCGACGCTGCAGCATCAGCGACGTCATGACCGAGGTCGAGCTCGAACGCCGCACGCTCGACGCGATACGAAATGGGCTGCTGCACATCCGGGACGTCATGGTCGAGTGCGAGGTTCGCGGCATCTCCCGCGACGGCTATCTCCCGGGCGCGCTGCAAGTGCGGCGCCGAGCCAGGGACTGGTTCCTGCGACTCGACGCCGAGGATCCGAACCGTTCGAGCGAATTCGCCGAGGACTGGGTCAATCTCGTCGCGCTCGCGGTCAACGAGGAGAACGCGTCGGGCGGGCGAATCGTGACAGCCCCCACCAACGGCGCGGCCGGCATCATCCCGGCCGTGCTGCACTACGCCACTCGCTACACCGCCAACGGGGTCGCCGATCCCGATGGCAGCACAGTGCGCTTTCTGCTCACCGCAGGCGCGATCGGGTCGCTGTACAAGGAGATGGCGTCGATCTCCGGTGCCGAAGTGGGCTGCCAGGGTGAGGTGGGTTCGGCTGCGTCGATGGCCGCAGCCGGCCTGGCCGAGGTACTGGGCGGCACACCCGAACAGGTGGAGAACGCCGCCGAGATCGCCATGGAACACAGCCTCGGTCTCACGTGCGACCCCATCGGCGGGCTGGTTCAGATTCCGTGTATCGAACGCAACGCGATCTCCGCCGGTAAGGCGATCAACGCAGCTCGTATGGCGTTGCGCGGTAACGGTACTCATCGCGTCAGCCTGGATCAGGTGATCGAGACCATGCGCTCCACCGGGGCAGACATGCACTCGAAGTACAAGGAGACCTCCAGCGGTGGACTCGCGATCAACGTGCCGGTCAACTTCGTGGAGTGCTAGAGCGTGGAGTGCTAGACCCCGGGGACCTCGCACCCCTTTTCGAGGGTGCGCGTCGATTCTCTGCAGAGGGAACCGGCGCGCACTCTGCAAAAAGAGTGTGAGGTTCACGCACCACCGCACCAGATGACCAAGGGCCCGTACCGATTCGGTACGGGCCCGTCGTGGGTGTCGGCTCAGCTGAAGATGACCGTCCGGTGTCCGTGCAGCAGGACGCGATTCTCGCAGTGCCAGCGCACCGCTCGCGAGAGTGCGAGAGCCTCGGCATCCTGTCCGACGGTGGCCAGACGAGACGGATCGTGAGTGTGGTCGATACGAATAACCTGCTGCTCGATGATCGGGCCCTCGTCGAGATCGGGGGTGACGTAGTGCGCCGTCGCACCGACCTGCTTGACGCCCCGGTCGAAGGCCTGGTGGTAGGGCTTCGCGCCCTTGAAGCCGGGCAGGAAGGAGTGGTGGATGTTGATTGCCCTGCCGTGCAACGCTCGACACGTCTCATCGGAGAGCACCTGCATGTACCGGGCCAGCACCACCAGGTCCACCTCGTACTCGGCGACGAGGTCCAGCAGACGCTGCTCGGCCTCGGCCTTGGTACCCGGGGTGACGGGGACGTGGACGAACGGCAGCCCGGCAGCCTCCGCCATCGGCCGCAGCACTTCGTGGTTGCTGACCACGGCCACCAGTTCTCCGCCGAGATTCTGTGAACGCCAGCGGAAGATGAGGTCGTTGAGGCAGTGCCCCATCTTGGAGACCATGACGAGCACGCGCGGCTGACTGCAGCCGTTGAAGGTGTACATCATCGCGAATCGATCGGCCACCTCCCGGAAACTCTCGGTCAGCTTCTCGATGTCGGTGGTTCGGCTGGCCACGAACGACGTGCGAAGGAAGAACGAGCCGTCCGTCGAGTCGTCGAACTGTTGGTGCTCGGCGATGTCGCAGTCGTTGTCGAAGAGGAACGCACTGACGGCCCGGACGATGCCCGGCCGCTGTCCACAGCTGAGCGTGAGAGTGAAGTTCTCGGTCATCGAATCTCCTGGTACTGGTGGGTCGTCAGCTGCGGATCTTGGCCATCTCGGGGTCGACGAGGGGCTCGGCCACGACGGTGGCGGACACGAGCCGATCGAAGTATCGAATCTGTACTGCTGCACCGGGTTCTGCGCTCCGTGCCGGCACCCAGGCGTAGGCGATCGGCGCGCCGACGGTATGTCCGAACGAGGCGCTGGTGATGTAACCGGCAGGTTCGCCGTCCACCAGGACGGGCTCGTGGCCGAGTACCACCGACGTGCCGTCGTCGATCTTCAGGCAGACCAACTTCTTCGAGACGGTGTCGTCGGACATTTCGAGGACGGCATCGCGGCCGCGGAATTCGCCCTTCTGCGGGCGTACCGCGAAGCCGAGGCCGGCCTCGTAGGGGTTGTGTTCGGTGGTCATGTCGGAGCCCCACGACCGGTAGCCCTTCTCCATACGCAGGCTGTTGAACGCAGCGCGCCCACCGGCGATGATGCCGAACTCGGAACCGGCCTGCCACAACATGTCCCAGAGTCGCTGACCGTAGTCGGCAGTGGTGTACAGCTCCCACCCGAGCTCGCCCACGTACGACAACCGCATTGCTGTGACGGGTACTCCCCCGATCCGAACCTGCTTGCAGCGGAAGTACTTGAAGTTCTCGTTGGAGAAGTCGTCCTGGGTCAGCTTCTCGACGACGTCGCGGGCATGCGGACCCCACAGACCGATGCAGCAGGTGGAGCCGGTGATGTCGTCGACGGTGACGCTGCCGTCGCTCGGCGCTTCGCGGCGGAGGTAGTCGTAGTCGAGATTGCCGTTGGCGCCGACTTGGAATTCGTCGGCCGACAACCGCGCAACGGTGAGATCGCTTCGCACGCCGCCCTTCTCGTCGAGAGCCAACGTGTACGTCACGGCTCCGACGGTCTTGTCCATCTTGCCGGACGTCAATCCCTCGAGCAGGGCCAGCGCACCGGGGCCGCGCACCCGCAGCCGCTTGAGCGGGGTCATGTCGTACATGGCGACGGATGTACGGGTCTTCCACGCCTCGGCCGCGGCGATGGGCGAATGGAACATCGATGCCCACTCGTCACGCTTGGGCGGTTGCCACTCGGCGGGAAGCTGTTGCACCAGATCGGCATTGGCCTCGTACCAGTGCGGGCGTTCCCATCCGCCGCCTTCGAGGAACACCGCACCGAGTTGGTGCTGCCGCGCGTTGAAGGGGCTGACCCGAACATCGCGCGGGGACAACCGCGGCTGCGAGGGATGCAGAACGTCGTAGATCTCGACGAAGTTCTGCTGCGAGGTTTCGCTGACGTATGCAGGATCGAGCTGGAAGTCCTCGAATCGGTTGACGTCACACCCGTGCAGTTCCACCTCGGAGCGTCCGTCGACCAGCAGCTGCGCGATGGCCCTGCCGACGCCGGCCGAGTGAGTGACCCATACGGCCTCAGCGATCCAGAAGCCCTTGACGTCCGGAGACTCGCCGAGCAACGGTCCGCCGTCCGGCGTGAACGAGAAGACTCCGTTGAAGCCGTGGTCGATCTTGGCAGTCTCGAGGCACGGCAGCAGGAGCTTGGACTGCTCCCACGACGGGGCGAAATCCTCCTGCGTGAAGTCGAGCATGGACGGCATGGCCTCGTCGGACACACCGTCTCCGCCGGGCAGGGTCTTGGTGTCGACGGGCATCGGGCGGTGGGCGTAGCTGCCGATGCCGAGACGGTCGACGTGCTCGCGGAAGTACAGGTCCTGATCCTGGTGACGCAGGATGGGCATGCCCGCCTCGGCGGCTTCGGTGTTGCGTCCCACCAGTTCCGGGATCTGGTCGGTCTTGGCGTACTGGTGCGCCAGCGGCAGCAGCGGCACCTTCATGCCGACCAGTTCGCCCACATCGGGGCCCCAGAAGCCGGCGCAGGAGACCACGATGTCGGCTTCGATCACGCCGTGATCGGTCGCCACACCGGTGACTCGGCCACCCGTCTGTTCGATACCGATGACCTTGGTGGAACCGCGGAAAACGGCTCCGCGCGATTCTGCGCGTCGGGTCAGTGCCACAACGGCGCGGGACGCCTTGGCAAGACCGTCCGTCTCGACGTACAGACCGCCGAGGACACGCGAACGATCCAGCAGCGGGTGTAGTTTGGCGCATTCGGACGGGTCGATGACCGATCCTTCGATTCCCCAGGACGTGGCCCAACCCTGCTTTCGGTGCAGGTCGGCCAGACGCTCTTCGGTGGTCGCCACTTCGAGGCCACCGAGCTGATTGAAGCACCACTGCCCGTCCACCTCGAGGCCCATGAACTTCTCGACCGTGTATCGGGCGAGTTCGGTCATCGTCTTGGATGCGTTGGTCTGGAACACCAGTCCCGGTGCGTGCGAGGTGGATCCACCCGTGAGAGGGAGCGGCCCCTGATCGAGCACGGTGATGCGATCCCAACCGCGCGCGGTGAGCTCGTCGGCCACGTTGGTACCGACGATGCCGGCGCCGATGATGACAACTCTCGGTGAACCCATGGTGGTCCTTCCGTATCGGGGTGGAGAGATGGAGCTCGGCCGGGACGATCGACGGCCTGCACGACAACTAACCATAGATTGATATATCAAGAGTATGGGCAGGGGTGGATGTGGTCAACCCCCGAAATGCCGTCGGTGCGGGACGCACGTGTACGCGTCCCGCACCGACGGCTCACTTCACTTGTCGGACTTGACTTTCGGCGGAGCCTTGGGGCTCTTGACGATGAACGGGTCGTTCGTGACGTCCTTGTACAGCGAGACACACGTTCCGATCATCACCAGCACGAACGGTGCCGCCACGATGATGGTCATCGTCTGCAACCCGTTGAGGGCGTCCGATCCTCCCGTCCACAGCATCAGGATCGCAATGCCGCCGGTGACCACACCCCAGAAGGCGACAACCCCGCGGGACGGATCCAGGGTGCCTCGTTGCGACAAGGTTCCCATCACGATCGAGGCGGCATCGGCCCCACTGACGAAGAAGATGCCGACCAACACCATCACCAGCACGGACGAGATGCCTGCCAACGGGAAGTGGTCGAGAACCGCGAACAGCTGCGATTCCGGCTTACCGAGGGCCACCAGGTCTTCGGTCCCCTTCTGCTGCTCGCCGATTGCCGCTCCACCGAAGATCGAGAACCAGACCAAGCTCACCGACGTCGGGATGAGAATGACACCGATGACGAACTGGCGGATGGTGCGGCCACGACTGATGCGAGCGAGGAACATTCCGACGAAGGGGGTCCACGAGATCCACCATGCCCAGTAGAAGATCGTCCAGGACGAGAGCCAGGACTCGGTCTCGGGACCACCGGACGCCGCCGAACGCGCCGACATGCCTGCGATGTGGGCGGCATAGTCACCGAGGGTGGTGGGCAGCAGGTTCAGGATCAGCACCGTCGGCCCGAGAACGAACACGAACAACGCGAGCACGAGGGCCAGCACCATGTTGATGTTGGAGAGCCACTGAATTCCCTTGGAGATCCCCGACACTGCCGAGGCCACGAACGCGAGCGTCAGGATGGCGACGACGGCGACGAGCAGAAGCGTCCCCGCTTGGTTGACCCAGCCGAGAACCTCGATTCCCGAACCGATCTGGAGTGCACCGAGACCGAGGGACGCCGCGGTGCCGAACATCGTGGCGAAGATCGCCAGAATATCGATGACCTTGCCGATGGGGCCCTCGGCGTGACGACCGATCAGCGGAATGAACGAGGAGCTGATGAGCTGCTTGCGGTCCATCCGATACGTGCCGTAGGCGATGGACAATCCGACCACGGCGTACATCGACCACGGGTGCAATCCCCAGTGGAAGATGGCCGTCGAAAGCGCAGTTCCCACAGTCGAATCGGTGATTCCGGGCGGTGGGGTGACGAAGTGAGTGAGCGGCTCGGCCACTCCCCAGAAGATCAAGCCGATTCCCATGCCGGCGCTGAACATCATCGCGATCCAGCTGACAGTGTTGAATTCGGGCTTCTCGCCGTCTTTGCCGAGCGGAATCTTTCCGTATCGGCTGAGCGCGAGCCACAGCGCGAAGATCACGAACCCGGTGGCCGAGAAGATGAACAGCCAGCCGACGTTCGTCACCACCCAGTCCAGTACGGACGCGTTGACGGACTTCATGCTCTCGGTGCCGAGGATGCCCCACGTCAGAATCGCGATGACGATGGCGGCGGTGATACCGAACACCACCTTGTCGGTGCGCGGTTTGCCCTCCTCTCCGTGGTGATAGACCTCGAGGGGGCCGTACTGATGAGGGGCATGTTCTTCGGGTGACGCGACCCGAGTCTTGTCGCCCCGGGGTTTGCTGTTCGTTGTCACATCGTTCTCCCTCCGGCTCTCGCCGAATAGGTATGTCGCCCGTGCACGCAGCGTGGATGGTCGGATAGATGCGCGACGCGTTGCTCTCTGCGCAACTTCGATTTGCTTGAACTCGAACAAGACTGAGCCGACCCGAGGGCTATGTCAAGAGATGGCAATGCGCATCGATGCATTCGACACGCTAATTCTTTACCGAACATGGGCTCTTACCTGCGAACACTCAAGTGAACGCGCGACACCTGAACCGAATTCGATACTCGCATTTAACATTCGATACTGTCCGGTAACTGATATATTAACTTGATTCCAACACCTGTAGCGACGTCGAACGCCGCTGCTCAACTACTCCCAGGAGCATCCACCATGCCGCAGCAGGTCCGCGCCGTCGTCGCCAAGAGCAAGGGCGCACCCGTCTCGATCGAGACGATCACCATCCCCGATCCCGGCCCCAACGAGGTCGTCGTGAAAATCCAGGCCTGCGGGGTCTGCCACACCGACCTGCATTACCGCGAAGGC
>NZ_NOXY01000007.1:0-68505 GCF_002258735.1 Rhodococcus sp. WWJCD1 | reverse complement strand
TGCCATTCGCGCGCCATCGTGATGTGACGGTTCACGTTGTCTTCGGCAGTGGGTACCAGCTCCTGCAGAAGCTCGAGCTGTGTCAGATCCCTCGCCATTAGATCGCCTCCATAGATTGCGTACGACCGGTCCAGCTTACGGCACCGTAGGTTCGGTGTGAACCGTGTCGCGCCTGTTCACTTGCTGTTCCGGCAGTCGTGATGTCCGGTGTCGACCGACCCGAATCCCCCGAATGTCGATCGACCGGTCGGCCTGTCGCGACTGTTGCAGTTCCCCCTGCACGTCGCTTCGTCTCGGCCGATCGTTACTCCCGAGTGTACGTACCGGGCAGGTGTGATCCCTGTTACCCGGGATGTGTGTGGTGCCCCCAGTAGGACTCGAACCTACGACCTGCGGATTAAAAGTCAGAACGAGTCCGTGACACCTGATGACGGTGAAACCCAGTGAGCGACAGTTGGTCCAGGTCGACGGCCCTCTTCGTGTCAGTTGGCGACGGCTGGTTACGTGGTCACACGGTTCCTCTGTGACCACTCTGAGGCCACACACACAGACTGCTTGGGAATCCGGAATCGCGGGTAGACACTGGTGGTTACAGAAGGGGTTGTGGTGTGCCAAGATAGGCCAGATCTCGGGGTGACGAAATGAGGTGAAGAGCGTGGTCGACATTTTTAACGATGCTCTGTTCACCCCGGCTGAGGTGTCGCGGTACCTGTCGATTCCGAAGCCGACGGTCTACTACTGGCTGTCCGACAACACCGACGGATCGCCACTCGTTCACAAAGTCGGCGCTGAGGTGCGCGGTGGAGCGTCTGTACCGTTCGTCGCGTTGGTCGAGGCGTACGTTCTCCGCTCGTTACGCGACATGAAGTTCACGAAGCGCAAGATCCGCGAAACGGTGGCGGATGTCCGTGCAACTTTCGACACGCCTTACGCGTTGGCGACCAAGCGCATCGCAACTGACGGTATCGATATCTTCGTGGATCACGGCGGCGAACTTGCCCGCGCCGGCGACCACCAGAAGCCCTTCCGCGAGATGATCGAGGGTTACCTCCGCTACATCACGTGGAGCGACAACAGCGAGTTTGCCTCCCGGCTCCAGTTGCGTCAGTTTCCTGACAGTGCCCCGGTTATCATCGATCCTCGATTCGGCTGGGGTGCACCGGTGATTGAACGGAATCGCGTTCCGGTGCAGGCTGTCTTCGACCTATGGCAGGCCGGCGAAGCCATGGCGACTGTCGCTGAGGAATACGATCTTGGCGTTGACGAGGTCGAAGCTATCTGCCGGGTTGGTGTTGGAGCCGCCTGAGTTTTTCCTCGACCGCGGCCTCGGTAAGCAAGTGGCCCTGCATTTGCGTGCGCTCGGGTGGTTTATCCATAGGATTACCGACCACTTTCCTGACGACGCCCAGGACGTAGAAGATCCAGAGTGGATGCGTTACGGGCTTGAGCGGGGCTGGTTCCCTTTGTGCAAAGACGGTCGTATAAAAGGGCGCGCGGCCGAACGGCGGCCGATCGAGGAGTTTCAGGCTCCTATGTTCTATCTTGACAACCAGCAGTTAAGGCTCGACGAGATGGTCCGACGGTTCGACCGATCTCGTATTCAGATCTACCAGAAAACCCGCCAGGTAGGTGCCGCCTCGTACGCGGTGGGGAGCAAGGGGATCGCCCGAACCTGGCCGTGACTAGGCCCTTTGATTCTACGAGGACCTACGCAATTCGGTTGTGTTGCAACAACTGTCGTAGGCGGTTACGTTTTGGGCGTGTCTGACGCTGAGAATGTGCCGGAGCAGGAGGAGTCCGCGGCACTGACGATGTCGGTTGCGGAGGCCGCGAAACGGTTGGGTGTGAGGGAGGGCTGGTATGCGACGCAGTTGCGCGCCCGCAAACTCCCCGGCCACAAACTCGGCAACCGCTGGCGGTTGACTGAGGATGATTTGCAGACGGCGTTGGAACTCACCGCCGTACACGCCAACCCCACACACACCGACCCCGCCGGCCTCACCCCCGGCTCCCGCCGCCGACTCAACCGAGGAACACGATGAGTGCAGGAACCTTAATCAGCCAGGGCGAGAGCGTGCGGTCACTCTTCGTTGGCCGGTCTGTCTGACTCAGAGTTGTCCCGGTGGCCATCAGACACGGTGCGGACGATGGAGGTCGCTATCTGAGCCAGTGGAACAGCAAAACCTACAGCGGCCCAGGGCGTGAGGAATAGCCCCGCAAAGGTCAGCAGAGAGACGAGCACCGACACGCCAGCGGCTAACCACTGGCCGCGCTTCAACGAATCTCGATCAGCGTATGCGATCGTTTTTTGGACCTCGACCTCGCCATCGATCGCGACACGCACTGTTTGCTGCCGTCCTTCTTGGAGGTCCATGCTTCGTTCCGCCATAGACAGAACTCGATTAGCTGAGCCTGGTAGGACTTTCTCGTATTCGGCCAGTGCCGCGGGAGGTGGGAGCGGCCCCTTCCAACGCTGCCGCCGGACACCTGTAGGCCCGGGGGAGTCTTCCAGAACACCTTCCAGGATCTCCTCGACCTCGTCTACGGACGCCGCAGCGTCCGTAGACGAGGCATCTAGAGATGAGGGTGGCGAATCTACTTCCGTCGAGCTCTCGCCGACTTCACTTGTGTCGTAGCCTTCTTCACCATTTCCTGCGCTGACGTCTCCTGGCGTCGCTGGCTCGTCAGCAGCGACCGAGGCTGAATCGACATAGTGTCGACCCCGCGCGCCCTCGCTCGTTTCTGGGCTCCCCGAATGGTCGTCATGTGTCAACTCTATCTCCGGTCTTGGTACATTGCCACCGACTTAGTGCGCAGAATCATAACCATGTGCTAGTTGCCGTGGGAACTGAATACGAACTCTCAGTAGACGCGGCCGGGGAGACTGGGGACTGTCGGGTAGGGCGGTATGTCGCCGGCCAGCTCCGCTCCGGAGATGAGTTTGCGTGCTGCGGCCATCAGCGTGGACTCGTCGGTGATCTTGACGACTGGCCCTGTCGGGGTCAATGTGAAGGTGTAGCCGTCTTGGGTGAGGTAGGCGGTGGTTTCGGGGTCGGCTTCCCATGTGTCGCCGGTGTGGGTGAGCCAGCGGTTGGGGTCGGTCTTCGACGTGATCGTCCAGTTCATAGCAGCGCCAACACTCCTAGTACGAATGCCTGTAGTTGCCCGGTCTCATCGAACTCACCGCGTGCGTCACTCCGCCCGAGCGTATCTTGCAAACCGACCTGGAACACCTCAGCAGGTTCTCGCGCCGGGTCGGCCTGAGAGTCAGTGGCGTAGGTCTTGCCGGCGTACTTGTTGCGCCACTGGTCCTCATAGCCGATCTCGTGGTCGAGACCATCGACGCCCTGGTAGATCCCGGTCGGTTCTTCCAGGATCCCGTTGGCGATGGATCGCGATCGAACGAGGGCGTATTCGAGCTGAGTGAGTCCAGGTATGGCTTGTTCCATGCGGTGGCCCAGTTCGTGGACCATGACCTCTTCGGGGTAATTGCTAAATGCGCCGCGGTAGTCCGGGAGTTCGTCGAAGGATGCGGCCGCGAGAGCGTCGCCGTCGGTTCCGCGTTGGAAGAATGCGCGTTCCGCGACTCCGACGCGGAGTGTTCCACGGCCCGAAGCGGCTACGAGCCAGTCGGTCGGGAAGTACTGTTCCGCGGCTCGCAGTTGAGCCAGCGCGGCCGCCGTACCGGGCTTGAGCCCGCCGGTGGCTGTGGTGATGAGAGCGGCGCTTTGGGGTGCACCGCCGAAGTCTCGGACCTCGGCGAGCGCGGACTGAATGATCGCCTGTTCACGTCGAGCGATGTCACGCTGAATTTCGTTGCGGCGCGGGGAAAGCCACTGCGCAGAGTCGGTCAGTTGCTTGTCCTCGGCGCGAAGCTCGCGGACGGCCGTGTCTTTGTCGATGAGAGCGCGGGTGTCGCGTTGGATGGCGGTTCCGACGTCGAGGGTGGTGTCGAGGTGGCGTTGTAGCTTCTCTGGGACGAGCTTCGCGCCGTTCCGGTCCTTCGGGTACTTAAGGGTGGTGTCGAGCCAGCCGGCGCGGTCCTTCGGGATGGACGATCGGGCGTCAGCTACGAGGTCGCGCGTCGACTGAGAGAGGGACGCTGCGGTCGTCTGGTCTGACGGCGAGCCCTGGCGAGTAGTTTTCGGGACATTGGTCTTCGAGGCGTTCGCGCGGGTTGCATTGCCTGGACCGTAGACACCCGTGATCTGTTCGCGGTCGCGGCGACGGCCAACGCCAGACTGCTCGGTGTGGTCTCGGATCTGCTTCTGCCAGTCCTTGACCTTCGCGTCGGCGCGCTTCTTCGCTTCCGGTGTAAGGGCTGTCGCGGATCGGCGTTTCCAGTCACGGGTCTGCCGTTCGAGGTAGCGGAGTTTCTGGGTGTCCTCGTAGCCTTCGTCATTCGGTTTGGTGGGCGTAGTGTCCGTGACACCAGGCAGCCAGATATTGCTCGTGTGCCTGCAATTTGGGTGGAAAAGTCCACGGCTGGTTGCGGTTTCGAGTGACGCCTTCACTCGGATGCGGGTCATCTTGCCGGTGAGAGCGTTCTCGACTTCGACGACTCCGGTGTTCCCGCCCGACAGCGACAGAACTTGCCGTTCGTACGGCTGGCATTGCGGTGCCGGACGGGGATGCGAGGAGATCACCACGAGGTCGTATCCGCGTTCCAACAGACGGTCTTGGTGGGATTGGGTAAGTGCGCGTGTAGCGGCTGTCCGCGTTGCCATCTCGGCGTAAGCGGTCATCGACCATGTCCGCCCGCCCTTGTCGGTGAACCCCTTGATGCCGTGTTTCGCGAACTCGTCGAGCGCTCGCTGCGTTGATTTCACGCGCGTCTCGACACCGGAGATGACCGTGGGGACGGTTTGGGCGACGACCCTGCGGTAGAGGTCCTCAGTGGCGCGGAGGATGCCGGTGTTGAGCGTGTTCAGCGCAAAGCTGGCTTCATGGTGGAGGAGTGCGATGGCGCGGGAGTCGGTTGCAAGCGCAGTGCCGGCGTTGTTGAGACGGATGTTTCCTGGTCCTCGCTCGCCGGCTGCCTCGATGTCCGAGTTCGCCACGGCTACACCTTTACGTGCGGCTTCGCTGATGGCGTTGTCGAGCGTTCGCGGGTGGCCCTTTACCATCGACGCTACGTGCGTGGCGGCGGCCTTCCGTAGGGCCGTAATCTCGTTGAGCCGTTGGTTGACCCAGTCGGGGGCGTTCTCATTCTTGCGGAGCCGTGAGGCGACTTCGTCCAAGAGGATCAGTTCGAGGCGTTCGTATTCGGCGATCAGCAGGCGGGTGTGCTCGTTGTCCGCCTGCTGCGCCTGTAGCGGCATCTGAGATCAGACCTCCACGTGGGTTGCGCCCATTGCTGCTGCGCGCTCCTGCGCAGTCTGGGCGGCCTTCTCCCGTGCCTCGGGAGTGCCTTGGTCGGCGTAGTGCCTGACAAGTGCTGCGTCGAGGCCGCCGCCAGACCGGTCGTGTGTCACGACGTAGTGGTTGAACGATTCGAGATCCGCTTCTGCTCGTGCCGCCATTGTCAGGGAGTCGGCGTTGGCGGGGTCCATCTCGGCGAAACGTTCCAGAATGTGTCGCGTGATCGATGACCCGTCGTCAGCGCGTACGTTCTCCAATGTCATTCGGCGATCGTCACCGAATCTTGCCTGCATTCCTGATACGCCAGAATCCGTGTTGTAGTTCTTCGCGCCGAAGTAGCCGGGTGCGAATCGTTCTGCGCCGAGGACTGCGTCGACGTCGGCGTTTCGGAGTGCTTCGCGGAGTGGCACCCCTTTTTCGAGCAGCGGGAGCACGGTGTTGCGCCATGCCTGTTCGGTTCTCATCAGTGCTGCCGGCGAGTCACCGTCGAGCTTGGGGCGATTGCGGTCGCCCTCCGCCTTGATGCGGGCGGCAACGTCGCGTCCTTCTTCTCGGAGTTCCTGCAACTGGGGTTCGTATTTGTCGGTGTAGAACTTCTTCCACCGCTCCTGGTGCTCTCGTTGGAGAACCTGATTCGCGTTCATATCGAGGTACTGGTTCGGGGTGTACTGACTGTGCTCCTCGATCAGTGTGTCGCGCTCTTTTTTCAGGTTGGCGTACTCGGTCATTAAGTGCTGCAACGTTTTCATGGGGATCTCCTACCGGTTCTCGATGGGGGTGAATGGGTTGTACGGGGAGCCGGGGTCGGTGTACGGCGATGTCCCTTGGTGACGTTCGGGGTGGGTGCGTCGGCTCTCAGTGATCGCCGCATTGCGCTCCGGTGAACCGACCTCGTATGCCCGTACCGCCTGGCTGTGCGGGTCGGCACCGGCATTGCTCACAGGGAGGATGGGGTCGAGGTCGATGGGTTCGACGACCGGAGGTCCGCCGATCGTCCCGAAGTTTGCGAGGTCGTAGGTGTCCTGTCGTGTCTCGTCGACGCAGTGCAAGCGTTGCAGCGCCGAGTCGATGGGATTCGCGCCGTCCGGAGTCGGGACGGTCGACGGTGTTCCATCCGGGCGGACGACCAGTGTTGTAGCTCCGAGTTGGTGGGTGCCGTCCGGTGACGTGATTCCTCCGGTGGCGGGCAGAATGCTGCCGTTCGGGAAGTGGTATACGCCGTTCTTGTCGACGTAGCCGAGGCCGGTGTAGCTGCGGTCGTCGGGGTTGTGGCTGCCGGAGATTCGGCGGACGTTCGGTGGGTTCATGAGATGCTCCTAATGTGTTGTGCTGCTTGGATTTATGCGATGCCCGTCGATAACAGGTCGAGGGCGACACTGCCGTTACTGGTGTCGAACGACGCATCCAAGGTCACGAGTCCGCCCTTCTGAAGCGTCTTGATCAGCTCCTGGTTCTGTTCGACGAGAGTGCTCAGGTATGCGACGGCTTCGGACGAGCCGGGGATGTCATTGCTGCCGGTGTCGAACTGCGGCATCAACTGCGACAGATCCACCTGCCCGGACTGGGCCATCGACAGGAACCCGCCGATACCCGACGCAGCGGTGAACCCGAGACCGGCCGCCAACGACGCGGCCTCCATCAGGTTCGTGGGCCGCATGTAGTCGCGGGCCTTCGGTTCGTTGTAGCCACCGAACCCACCATCAGCGAACTCCGTCACGTTCAGGCGTTTCCCGGTCTCACGCCAAATATCAACGGCGCGTGGACGTTTAGCGGGATCGCCAGGAATGTATGCCTCCCACGGTCCCGCCTGCGGCTCCGCAAACACACGAATACCTTGGGACGTGTCCGCGATCTGCGGGCTCTGATCCTCGATGCCGCCGTTCGCGAACACCTTCAGACTCCCGACAGCCTTCGGCATCCGGCCGTCCGGGGCCGCGCCACCAATGTCGGAGAAGTTGACGACCCGGACATCCACCGGACCCGACGGCGTCGACAGGGAGCCGACCCGACGACCCGACGACGTACCGCCGACGTCGGCACCGTTCATGTTCGGCACCGTTCCGACACTTCCGGGCTCACCGAGGTCGCCGGCCGTGACGAAATAGGCATGGTTGGTGAACGACGGATCATCCGCACCGGTCTTCCCGCCGACGACCACACCCTCCGAGCCGTTGGACTCGAAGTTCGTGCCATCGGGGTAGGTCAGGGCTGTGTGGCCGTTCGCGCCGCCACCCTGATCCCACCAGCCGATACGCAGCGTGCCCGGACCACCCTTGCCGAGGGTTGCGCCCTTCGCCTGCAACCACGAACCCTCGGTGACAGTCGACATGCGGGAGTCGAAGGCCGGCACTCCGACGGCTTCGTTCACAGCACCCGAGACGGCACCCGAGCAGTCGATTGCGTTGGTGGAGAAGCCGCCCATCAGATACTTGGCGGGGTCCATCGACTTGGCCCACGCCATCGACGACGCAAGGTCTCTGGCGTTAACGATGCCACCGTCAGCCATCTGCACGAGTCCGTACCCGAACCGGTCAGCGACATCCCGGAGGATGCCGACTGCGCGGGGACGCTTCGACTCAGCGCCAGGAATGAACGCCTCCCACGGGCCAGCGCCTTCCTCAGCCCAGTTCACGAGACCCTTGCCACCCGCGGCCTGGATGAGCGCTTCGTCGGGGAGCTTCCCGTCAGCGAACCCACCACCACCGCCACCAACAGTCCCCGACGGAGCCGACGCACCGCCGGCCGCGTTGACGCCGAGGACCGGCGTCGGTCCCTGCATCAACGGCGCATCCTGCTCGGGCACACCCTTCGATTCCCAGTACCCGATCTGGCGTTGACGGAGATCGACGAACATATCGATCGACTCACCCTGATTGGCACCGACGAACGCATCGATCGCAGCCTGACCCTCAGCAGTGTTCGCCGTGACCTTGAACTTGCCGTCGGGCAGAGCCTCGACCTTCAATCCCAGCGCCTTGAGCTGTTCAGTCTGCTCAGGGGTGTTCGACTTGATGACGATGGTCTTGTCGTCGGGGACGGCATCCACCGAGCCACCCAACGCCTGCATCAGTCGGGCGGAAGTTTCCGCGCGCTCGCCCGCGGCGGCAACATCCTCACGCAGATTCTGAAGACCGGGACGGGCACCATCGATATCGTCCGCGAGACCACGCATGTCGTCGGCCGCGCCCTGCACACCGTCCTGGAATCCGATCATCGCGTCGGATGCGCCTTCGAGTTTGTCGGCGACACCGTCCATCCCGAGAGCGCGCGCGACTTTCGAGGAGGCACCAACAAGGGTGCCCATGCTGCCGACCATCAACCCGACGGATTGTCCGGTACCGTCCGCAAGGGTCGCCATGACACGCAACGTGGACGACGAGAACGCCATGATCGCATCGAGGGTGGCGAACCCGGCGTCCGCGAGGCCGGTGAAGAACCCGATGATTTCCGGCTTGTGTTCCTTGACCCAGACAGCAACGTCGGTCAGTGCCGGCCCGAAAGCTTGGGCTAGGGCGAGTTTGATGTCAGCCGAGGACATCTCGATGGAGTTCTTTGCCGCTGTGAACGACGATGCCGTGTTCGATGACATGGTGTCGCCGGCCAACGCGGCTGCGCCGGCGACGTCTCCGAACTCGGTGACCGCAGTGTCGAGGTTCAGCTTGAACGCTGCGCCTTGGATGTCCTCGAACTTCGTACCGAACAAAGCGAGAGCAGCCGCGTTCTTCTCCGTCGGATCGGTGATCGCATTGAGCCCACGGAGGGCATCGGCCATCGCGTTCCGCGAGGCCTCACCGCCAGCATTCATGGCGTCACTGAAGTCCTCGGCGTTGAGATTGAGCTTGTCGAAACCATCAGCCGCAGAGGCGGTCCCGTCGGTGGCGCGGATCTTGAACTCTTTCAGTGCGTCGATGACGACGTCGGTGTCGCGGGCACCACCCTTGACGCCCTGCGCGACCAACGCCCAGCCCTCAGAACCTTCCAACCCGAGGGCACGCAACTGTGTCGAGTACTCGACCTGGGAATCGAGCAGGTCCTCGGAGACGTTCAGGCTGTTCTTCTGCGATTGCACCAACAGGTCGAATGCTTCGGTGGCGTCTTTCGCGATCCCATTCTTGACCGACTGGCCGGCTGCACGGGCGACGTTGGGGATGTCCTCGCCCATCAGCTCCGATACGACATTCAGTTGTTCGATGGTGGACTGGAAGGTGCCGGTGTCTTCCTCACCTGTCAGTAGGCCCGCCTGGATCGCGGCTCGGAGACCATCCATGTTCGAGGCCGCGGATTCACCCCAGGCGTTCGAGTACGCAGCGCCGGCCGCTTCACCGATACGACGAGCCGTGGCTTCGTCGACACCCAACTTCGCCTGAATGAGATCCTGCGTTGCCTCCTGCTCCATGCCGTCGGCGATTGCATTGGCGAGGGCCGCGCCGGCCGCAAGACCCAACACCGCCACTCCTGCAAGGGCCATGCCGATGGGGCCTGCTTTCGCGCCCAACCCTGCGACGCGGGGTGCGAAACCAGCGATGAACGAACCGCCTGCTGATCCGCCTGCGCTTTCCGCTGCCCCGCCCATGCCCTCGATACCGGAGGTGAAGCGGTCAGCGAACCCGGAGCCTGCTTCGTCGCCGGAGCGTTCGGCTTGCTGTGCGGTGGCGCGGAGTTCGCGTTGTGTGCGTTCGAGGGCGTCGACAGCGTCACGGCCGCCCTGTTCGGCGGCGCGGGCGGCGCGACGGTGCGCGGCCTCCATGCGATCCGAGGCGGTGACGGCATCACGCATCGCCCGTTCAGCGACATCGGTAGCTGATGCGACATCGCGTTGCGCGGCCTCCAACTGGGAAGCGCTGGTGCGGGAGTCCCGCTGTGCTGCATCCAACCGTTCCTGCGCCTGGCGGGCCTGGTCGGTCGCGGTCTCGGCGCGTGAGTTCGCGCGCTCCGATGCGGTCGCATACGTCTGTGCTTCACGCTGCAACTGCTGGTATCCCTGAGCCATCCGCTGCGTGGACGCGGTGATACCCGTGGCCGCCTGGGATGTGACCTGCTCGGTGCGGCGAGCGGACTGCTGCGCACCTTCGAGAGCATTCGTGAGCTGGTCCTCTGCCGACAACCGGACAGACAATTCACCGAGATCGAGTGCCATCAGTGGCCCTTCTTTCCGAATAGGTCCTGCATCCGCACCCGAGCGGTATCGAATTGGTCGACTGCGGCAGCGATATCCGGCCGTAGGACGCCGAGTTCTCGCATCTGGTCGACGAGTGGGACCAGTAGATTGCCGGCTGCGATGAAGTGCTCCATCGCGGCTTCTGCCGCCGCGTTCAGCGCGTCGAGAAGACTCAGGTCCACCAGCAGTCGGCTCTCGTCGTCCATCGATGCGAGGAGGAACACGGCGGCCGTGTAGTCGTCGCGGTAGGTGAGTTCGCGTAGTTTGCGGATCTCTGCGGACACATCGGCGTCGGGGACGGTGCTACTCATGGTCGATCACCTCTGACCTGTGGATTGGGAGTCCGCTGGTGGCTGCATCGCCGCTGGTCAAAGCCGGCGTGGTCACGAATTGGTCACCGGTAGGTTCGTCCTCGAATTCGGCTGCGTACCTTGCGAGATCGGTCTGCATGCGGAGGAGCATCGATTTGGCGTAGTCGATGCCGGATGAGGCACCCAGGCGTGTGAGGTTCTCGTGGGCCTTGATCAGACGCTCGATTGCGGAGGCGATGTCCGCAACTGCCTTGGCGTCGGGGAGGTCTAACAGGACTCTCTCCGGGCCTGTGGGGGTGTTCGTGACAACGGTGTAGGTACACCAGAAACGCTCACGGATCGCCTCGACGTCGGCAAGGAACTGCTCGGCCAGTAGTAGGCGCTTGGCCATGATCCGTTCTCTTGCAGCCTGATTGGCTTCGGCCGTGCGGCCGGAGTCCCAGAGGAGGCCCATGCGCTTCGACCAGCGGGAGATATTGGGCTGGGCGACACCTACGCGCTCCGCGACCTGCAATTGGCTCAGGCCCTCGGCGTGCGCGGTACGGATGGCCGACTGGATGACGTCGGTCAGCTCCGTCGGCGTCCTGCCGGTGTCCCCGCCCGTCACGCAAGGTCCGTGGCGGGCAAGGGGGAATTAAGTGCCGGCACGGTGACCGGGTGGCCGGAGGGTGTGAAGGCGTGCTCGATGATTGCCTGCATGTCGAGGAGCCAACGCCCCGCGATCAGCTTGCCGCCGAGCTTCGGCGCGAGACGTCGGGTCTGCCGGTTCGAGAGTCCGAGCATCGTCGCTGCCTCCTCGATTGGGATAGTGGGTCGTTCCTCCAATGAGGTTGCCGGATCAGCGTTATCGCGGACGTCCGCATGTCCGCGCACGGACATGCATGCCTGGACTAGTGCATTCAGATCCCCGGAGACCGGGAGACCGTTGGTTCGTCTTGCTCGTTGAGTGTTGATCGCGGCTCGGAGTGCGACTTCCACGCCGGAGCCGGTCAAGATGACGGCGGTTCCGATGACGGTGATGGGTGGCTGCGGATTCGTCATGCACTGACCCCTATCGCGTGCTCGATCACCGGCTTGCCGCTGTACACGCCGATCTCGACCCTGTGGATGAGTCCGGCGCGTGCAGCGCGGGACAAAGCCATTGCCGCTGTCCCGCGGCTGATATCGAGCGCTTGAGCCACGTCGGTCACTACGGTCCGTGACCGTCCCTGCACGAAGTCGACGACCGCGTTCGCTGCCTGATGGGTGTCGAGTCGGCCGATTATGTTCTCAGGCTCGTACAGTTCGCCCGCAACAACACCGGATAGTTTGCCGAGCTGGTGGTGCGCCCAGTCTCTGCACTCGACTAGGGCGGGGCACCCACCGCACAGCGCCCGAGCGACGGAGATCCGTTCAGTGCGTTGTTCCGCGGTCTCCGAGGCATCGTGTGTGGCGTCGAACATCGGAGCACGAGAGCGACACACCGCGCCGGGTAGCGCCGGCACACTGGCGAGCGCCGAGATGAGTTCGTCCCAGTTCATGGAGTCCTCCTGATGTACCTGCGGATTAGGTATCCGATGACGTGTGAATTGCTGCTGGTGAAGAGCGCTGTGGTCACGCGATGGTCACCGGGCTCGCGCGCATCATTCCCACACATCGACATGCGTGGAGCGACAGACCGATTCCCGCGCGCGTAGGAGCTGCCGAACGTTCGCCTCGCGCGCGCGGTGAGGCTGCCAAACGTTTGATCTGACACAGAACAAGGTCGCGCGTGCACACACGCGGATAGATACAAGCCCCCGCGCGGTCCGTTTGTCCGTAAGTCCGCACTCCTAAGGAGTGGGAGTGCGGACGGACATTCGGCGGCGGTCCGGAAATACCGCGGACGTAGTGCGGAATTAGCGGACATCAGCTCTCTTCCCCTTCGGTCCAGAGAGCGGCCGTCCTGACGTAATGCGTGCGCTTGTCAGTGCCAGTGTTCCGAAGGGCACCCCTGTCGACCAGCAGTTTTAGTGCTTCGTAGTAGGGGGTTTTCTTGAGCCCTGCTTCTTCTGCGAGTTCGCGGATGGACGTTCCTGAGAGGCCGTCTGTGGTGAGCTTTGTCCGCAGTATGTCCATGAGTCGGGAGGCGTTTTTCTCGACTGCGAGGGCGTTTGTCCGGACTCCTCCCGCGGACATACTGTCGTTGCCGACGAGGACGAGTGTGTGCCGTTGTTGTTCGGATGCTTCGGGCATGTTTTTGCTGGTCACGACGTGTTCGATCAGCTTGAAGTGATAGTCCATGCCCGCTGGCACGTCTTTGTGTTTCTCGACGTGCATCTTGGCCATGAGTTCGGAGCCTTCGAGTCTGAGATCGGACCAGACTGCTCCGTCCCATGAGTTGCTGCCTCGGCCTGCGGTGCCGGCCCTGGAGCTGTGGTGGACGCCGAGGATGGTGCATCCGGCGGCTGCTTGGATCTTCTCGGCGGCGTGGATGGCTTTGCCTTGTTCGGTTGCCGAGTTTTCTTCGAGGCCGACGGTGCATCGTGCGCGGGTGTCGAGGATCAGCAGATCGGCGTCGATGTCTTGCACCAGGTCGATGGCGTCGCTGATATCGAGAAGATTCCCGAGTTGGATGGGGCAGGGGAGGATGTACAGCCATCCGTCGAGGTCGGTCGGGTCGACACCGGACAGTTCGCACCAGGCGATGAAGCGGGCACGTAGGCCGGTAGCACCCTCTGCCGCGACGTAGACGACCTTCGCGCGTCTCGGGATGCGATGGCCCTCCCAGTTGCTCATCCCGGCTGCGAGTGCGCACGCCATTCCGCCGGCGGCGAACGACTTGTATGAGCCTGGGGCACCGGAGAGTTGGGCAAGGGTGTCGCGGTACAGGACGCCGGAGATGAGCGGTTCGACGGACCCAACTAGGCGCAGGTCGGATACGGACAGGAGCCGTTGCCGGAGGGTTGTGCGTTCCGGCTGTCGTTCCTCGTCGTCCGGTGGTTCCGGGGGTGTCCCCCAGTCGTCGAATGACGGCTGGGGGGACACCGGTATGGAAACAGTCACGGCCACCTCTCGTCTTGCTTCTCTGTGCGGCTGAGGCGCGCGTCGATGGTGCCGAGGGCTTCTGCGATTCGGAACAGTGCTGTGGTTTTGATCAGTTCGAGATCCGCCCTATCCCGGTGGTCCGGCATGTAGGTCGGGCTCTTGAACCTGCGGTGCATGTTTTGCAGGAGCTCGAAGCCTGAGGAGTCGTCAAGCACGGCCATCACTCCTCGCGCGCAACGGATCTCGGTGACCGCTGGCGAGCGGAGGCAGCCGGACAGCTGCGCCCGCCCGTCGAGACCGTCGCTCGACGTACTCAGTGAACGAGCAATGAGCGGTTTCGGATTCGGTTTCGTTAAGCAGGCCGGTGGAAGATTGGGTGTTCACCGCGCGACCGCCGTCTGCCGCTTTTCCCAGGCGTCGAATTCTGCTGCGCGGGCTGCCTTGGCTGCGGGACTGAGTGCCCGCCACGCCTCGACTGACATTGCGGGGCCTGGCCCTTCGTCGTAGGGCGGCTGGTCCTCCTCGGGAGGCATCGCGGGAATAGCCGCTCTGCGAATAGCTTTAGCCTCTGGACTGAGAGCCCGGTATACGTCGACCGATATTGCGTTGGGGCGTTCGGATGCACCGCGGCCAGTGGCTGCGGAGGTACTGATGTGCGAAGATGTCATCAGGTTCAATCCTTCTGGTGAGGTGGTTGTTCGGACCTGGCCCTCGGTGCTCACGCGGTTGCCGCCGCATGAAACTGCGCCGGGGGCAGTTTTTTCTTGGGCGGTCACGCCGCCGGTATTGGTTGACTGGACGACATACCCAGCGCTTCCATAAGCCCGTTGACCGGGACGACGTATTTCTTGCCAAGTCGGAGCACTGGGAACGGAAGTTGATCCCGCTTCGCCAACTCGTAGACGGTTGCGCGACTGATCCCCAAGACCTGTCCGGCCGTAGTTAAGTCTGTTCGGACGCCCAGCGCTTGGACTTGATCGTGCGACCACTGTGTAGCCATTGCGCAAATCCCTTCTATGTTGTTTTGTGACAACCCAGTGATATCACGTTAGTTTGCGTGCGCGCAATACATGGGTAATATGTGTATTCATGACACAAAGCTCTTCGAGGCGGTCGTCTTCGCCAAGCCCATGGGCCAGCTCCTTGACCGCTTCGGTCGGTCAGAGGATCCGAAGCTTTCGCGGCTCGATGAGCGCGCAGGCACTGTCCGATGCTTGTGAAGGACTTGGGTTTTCGGTGCCCAGAAATGTGATTACGAACATCGAAAACGGCCGCCGCGCCGATGTATCCGCAGCAGAACTGCTAGTGCTGGGGAGGGCGCTCGGCATTCCGCCTGCCCTGTTGCTGTTCCCAATTGGTGTGGCTGACGAGATCGAGGTGCTACCTGGCCAGGTGGCACAACCCTGGGCGGCCTACAAGTGGTTCATCGGAGACGAATCGTTCCCGTGGTCGCCTGCGGGCGAACTCGAAGAGCACGGGAGCGGCCCGGTCGACCCTGCCAGTGGAATGCACCGGTGGTACGACGACCCTGAACGGAATTGGCACGAGGGTGCTGCGCCAATATCGCTGTATCACCGGCACGAGCAACAGATGGAAGCGTGGTTCGACGCGAACATCAGGGCCGCCCGATTGCTCGGGGATGACGCAAGTCGCGCGAGTGAGATGAGCGAGCTGGTTTCGACGTGGCGAAAGTCCGCGGAACGCGAGCTGGTCGACGTGCGTACACAGCTCCGAGATCTTGGGTTGACTCCTCCCAAGCTTGACGATCGATTGCAGAAGATCATCGACCAGATGGAGCGACGATGAAGGGGTCAGTGTCGAAGCGCTGCAAATGCCCGGTCGAGTACGACGCCCGCGGCCGCCGTAAGTCCTGCCGCAAGCCGCACGGCTCATGGACGTTTCTCGTGGACATGGGTCCGGACCCGCAGACAGGGAAGCGTCGGCAGGTCCGGAAGTCGGGGTTCAGGACCAGCGACGAGGCGGAAGCAGAACTCGCGAAGTTCCTCGTCGACGTCGGCAACGGACAGGTCGCGCATGACCGGCAGCAGACTGTCGAGCAATACCTGCGCGCGTGGCTCGAATCGAAACGCAACGGCGACACCCGCCCGACGACGCTGCGCAGCTACGAACAACACGTCAACGCGTACCTGGTGCCGCACCTCGGCCGTATCCGTCTCGGTGACCTCCGAGCGCAACACATCGAGAACATGCTGGCGGCGATCGCACAGCCGAAGACCGCACCGGCGGAGGGGGAGCGGATCGGGAAGGGCAAGAGGCGGCACCCGCGCACGTTGTCGAGCGCGACCGTGCGTCGTGTCCACGCGACCATCCGGAGCGCATTGACGTCTGCGCGCAGGAAGCGTCTTGTCGCGTTCAACGCTGCCGAGAACCTCGAACTGCCGCGGGCATCACGCCCGAAGGTTCGGCCGTGGGAGGCGGAGGAACTCGGGACGTTCCTGGACGCCGTCGGTACGGAGCGGCTGGGTGCGTTGTTCGAGGTGTCTGCGATGACCGGACTGCGCCGCGGAGAGGTGTGTGGGCTGCGTTGGGATGACGTCGACATGACGAATCGCTCAATCACCGTCCGGCAGCAGATCGTCGAGATCAGCGGCGACGGCATCGAGTGTGAGTATTGCCACAACGAGCACCGGCAGTTTCAGTTCGGCAAGCCCAAGACCGCGTCAGGTGAGGACCGCGAGGTCGACCTCGATCAGCAGACCGTCGGTGTGCTGCTGGCACAGCGCTTCGCCCAAGACGCCGAGCGCGCGCAATGGGGCGACGCTTATCAGGACCACGGTCTGGTGTTCGCCCGTGAGGACGGATCGCCGATACCGCCTCAGAGCGTCACAGAGCGATTCAAGAAGGTCTGCGCAGAGTTGGGGCTACGTCCAATCAGGTTGCACGATCTGCGGCACGGACAGGCCAGTCTTCTACTCGCAGCGGATGTGCCGCTGGCGATTGTGTCGAAGCGTCTCGGCCATTCGTCGATCACGATCACCGCGGACACGTACTCGCATCTCCTCAAGGGAGTTGGGTCGAAAGCGGCGGAAGCGGCCGCCGGCTTGGTGCCTCGCGCGGGCCGTGACCAGGGGATCCGTGACAGCGTCCGTGACCATTCGGTGACCACTTCGGGTGATTCCGAGGCTCCCGATAATGCCTCTGACCAGGAAATACCTGGTCAAGATGGTGCCCCCAGTAGGACTCGAACCTACGACCTGCGGATTAAAAGTCCGTAGCTCTACCAACTGAGCTATAGGGGCGCGGCTCGAAAGTGTAACGGGCCGCGCAGCGCCGACGGCATGTACCCCCGACACTGCTACCGATGGGTCAGCGTCCGAAGCTGCTGCACCCGCTCGGCGCAGGAATGCCGGCCAGACGATCGTCGATCCAGGCGAACGCACCGGGTATTCCGGTCACCGCGACGACGAGATGCTCGCCGACGTATTCCTCCAATCGGACGCTCGCGCCGTCGGCGCACCACTCGTCGTACAGGTTCTCGGCCCCTTCCGCGGGTATCCAGAACTCTTGCTGCCCGTGATAGATGAAGACGGGGACGGTCGGTGTCCTGTCTCCACCCATGCGTGTCGACGCGATGATCTGCTCGGCGATCGGCGTCCGATCCACGTCCGGAATGTCCGAAAGAGCCTGTGCTGGAATGGGAGCCACCAGGCCTCCCGGGGCGGTGAGATAGATGCACATGTCCTTGGCGATGGTGGCCAGGCGCAGACCGTTGGCGTTCATCAACGAGAACATCTCGGGATACTCTCGGGCGACTCCGAGCGTGGCCGACAGGAACAGTGTGGAGCCCACCGTTCCGTTGAGCGAGTGCAGCAGAATGCGGTAATCGGTGGGTGCACCGCCGAACGCCACGCCGACGAGATTCACGTCCGGGGCGTAGGTGGGAGCCAGCTGCGCGGCCCATCCGGAGGCGATGGCACCCCCGGAATATCCCGTCGCGGCGATCGGAGACTCTGCAGGCAAGCCCAGCTCGGGCAGTTTCACCATCGCGCGGAGGGCGTCCAGGATGGCGTGGCCCGCCATCGGTCCCGCCGCATATCCCTGCCGCGGCCCCTGATGATCGGTGACGACGACGGCGTAGTTCTTCGCAAGGAACGACTGCACCGGAACGATCTCCGGCGCGATTCCGCGAGGGAGGGTCCACGACGGGGCGCAGGTGTTTCCGAGTGAGTCGATGGCCATGTTGTACGCCACTACCGGCCGGCTCCCGGGTCCCGTCCACGGTGCCGAGGGCACGATGATCGTGGTGACACCCGCGACCGGCCGATCCTTGGAATCGTTGGTGCGGAACAGGATTTGCGTCGACCTGACGGGGGTGAACAGCGGCCCGACGGTGACGGGTCGGGTTGCCAGGACGGACCCGGGTGGTTGCTGTTCGTAGCCGGCGGGCGGATCGAACCAGGGCTCGCCGAGCGGGGTGGGCAAGTAGAGGGCAGGGTCGGGAACGGGGGCCACGAAGTTGCCGAAGGGGTCTGCGATCGCCGTGCTGGTCGTCGGGATCAGCAGAAGCGAGACGGCGAAAAGTGTTGTCATGGAACGAAATATTCGGACCGATCCCCTCATGGCGCGCACTCGTTTCCGATAGGCAGAGCCGGATGTGTGATGCAGCTCACAGTAAGCCGATGCGATCGCGAGGGATGTGCGATATGGCGAAAGTGTCGAAAACGTTATCTGCTGGTCTCTTCGATATCGATTATCCAACTTGACATTTGACCGTAGTCGACAAACTGGTGTGCGTAAGGCACTGGTGTGCAATAGATTTGACACGCTAACGAGATTGGCGAACCAATTGATCTCGAGACTTGTTATGGGCAAATATAATTCGGCTTTCAACTGAAAGCGAGGCAGGTGCCCGAGACTGTCGGGCAACGCGTCGACGGTTTCGTTCTCTAGGTGTCGATCGGGCGATGCGCGCGCTTTCGGCCTCGGATCCGGTGACGGCACGGGTGGTCGCGGTAGAGGTGCGGCGCGGTGGAGGTGTGATGAGGACAGGTGGTTGTCGATGGGTGGTACCCCGGTAGTGAAGCGGCTCGAGTGCGCACCCCCTGCAGCGCACTCGAGCCGCGCAGACCATACCATCAGGCTTGTTTTGGTTGCCTAATCAAATTTTCTGTCGGCGGTGCCCGTCGAACCGAACCGCTGGTGAGTCGACTCGTGTGTCGTTCGGGTGAAGTACTCTCTATCTGTACTACCTGTGGATACGCAGGGCGCTTGGGCTCGGAGGCACGAAGTAAATGGCACAACAGGAGCGCGCACGGCGGACCCGGGCGGCCATCGTAGAGGCGGCGGCGGCGGAATTCGCCAAGCGTGGATACGCAGCAGCATCCGTCAACACCATCTTGGAAGGCTCGAACGCCACCAAGGGTGCGATGTATTTCCATTTCCAATCCAAGGAGGATCTGGCCAGAGCGGTGCTCGCGGCCGGGTTGGATCGGTATGTGGCGATAACGGAGAAGTGGGCCGACACCACCGCACACCCCTTCTATGTCATCCGGGGCATCGTGGACGACATAGCGCAGAACTTCCAGAACGACGTGATCGTGCGTGCCGAGTTCCGGCTGATAGTCGAGCCCGAGTTCTACGCCGAGGTGCATTCCGGCGGCGGTCGAGTATGGGGAGCGCAGGGTCACAAGCAGGCCGAGCGTGCTCTGGCGATGGGGGACCTCAAGCCGGAGTTCGACGCGGCCAAGTTCGTCCGCGTGCTCGCTGCGTCGATGGCAGGCCAGCGCTACATGTCCGATCTGGTGGCCGACAACGCGGATCTGCGCGAGCGGTTCGAGGAGTCCGTCGAGGTCGTTCTCCTGGCCATGGCGTCCGAGCGTTGGCTCGCGGAATTCAAACTGCACGGGTGGGAGCACTACGGCGAAAACTGCGCGAAAACCACCTCTGACCTGCCGGTTTGAGATTTACAACGAAAGTGTCCTAAGCTATCCCAGCTCCCAACGGAACGCCGTTGAGGGTAACGTCGAAGCAGTTCGGCGGGCCCCCTTCGTCTAGCGGCCTAGGACGCCGCCCTTTCAAGGCGGTAGCGCGGGTTCGAATCCCGTAGGGGGTACGTAGGAAGAGATCGGTTTGACAACCCGGTCGGCAGTACAGCAGTCTTCGTCTCGCTCTTCACGAGGTGCGGATTTGCAGTTCGGAGAGTTACTGCGCTAGAAATAGCGCGGCAACAACAGCAAGGCCCTGTGGCGCAGTTGGTTAGCGCGCCGCCCTGTCACGGCGGAGGTCGCGGGTTCGAGTCCCGTCAGGGTCGCAACATCGGTGCGAAATCACCGACATTGCGATGGCATTGTTTTACCGGTGCCGCCCGGCCAGGTAGCTCAGTTGGTACGAGCGTCCGCCTGAAAAGCGGAAGGTCGCCGGTTCGATCCCGGCCCTGGCCACCACGGTTTTGGATCGACATGCACGATGAAAGCCCCTTCCGGCATCCGGGAGGGGCTTTTTTGTGGTCACGACGCCTCCGTGCCGAGACGACAGCACTCGTCGAGCGATATGGTCGACGCGTGGACGTGATCGATCGAGCGCAAGAGGATCTGGCGCGTGGAGACACCATCGGTGCTCGGGATCGGCTCGTTCGCGCCCTGCATCGGAACCCGGCCTCGCCGGGCATTCTAGAACTGCTCGCGTACACCCATCTTGTGCTCGGCGACCGCGCGGCCGCAGGCGCAGCTTGGTTCCTCACCGACAAATCCGACGACGATCCAACGGCGTCGGCTGCATTCGCCGCACTGCAGAGGCAGTACCGGTCACCGTTGGCCCTGGCCGAGGCTCTTCCCATCCACGCGCCCTCGGACTGGTATCCGGGCCGGGCTCGGGTCCGCCTCGAACGACTCGAGGCCGCCGTCGAAGCCAACGGTCAGCGCTGGGTGCCGCCGCGTGACGTCGTCTACTTCGACGAGGACGGACTGAACTCCGACGACTTCTACGGCTCGGACGGCGATCAGGACGACTCGGACTACGACCGCGCAGGGTCGAGTTACCGAACGGTGCGGCAGCGCGCGATCGCGGCGACCATCGTCATCGCCATTGCTGCCACCTCGGCATCGGTGGTCCTGGCGCTCGTCTTCGGCTGATGCCGGTTCACGGACGAACTATCCGACGCCGGGCGTAGAGTCGCGAAAGAATTTCCGGCCGACGATCGAGGGTGACGAGTTTCATGGGCACAGCGAACGGCGCGCCGTCACCGGCTCCGCGAGACGACAACTATGCCGTCAACCTCGAACAGGCGAGGGTCTTCGCCCGAGGATTGGCCGAACACATCCAGACGTGCTCGGCGTCCATCGAAAGCGCACAGTCCAAGGCATTTCGAGCACGCGCGGACCGCGCAGAATCCCGAGCCCGAGCGTTCGAGTCCGAGGCGTCGACGCTCCGGGCCGAGCTCTACGAGATGTATCGCCACATCGATGCGATGACGGCCCGGTTTCCGGAACTGCGCACCGACCCGGCTGTGCGCGGTTAACCGGTCTGCGTGGGTCAGACCGCCGCGGAATCGGTGACCGAGCCGAACGTAGCCTCGGCACCGCGTCGGCCGAGGGCCGAGCCCCACACCGCGTACACAGCATCGGTGGTCGAGGATCGCTCGATATCGCGGCCCTCGGCGACGGTGATGAGCGTGCGGGAGAGCTCGAACAGACTGACCCGATGATTTCTCGCGGTCGTGAACAGCTCGTCGATGGCGTCGGCAACGGATCCACCGTGGATGCCGATGAGCACTCCGGTTGCGATGTCCACGTGGGTGCGAGATGCAGGCGATTCGGGAAGTCTGTCGGTCATCTTTTTCCTCGAGATGGTGTGGTCGGTGCGGATGACCGAAGCGGATCCTGGCGTCGAGCGGGCTTCACTGTCTCACACCGACATGACATTTCATACCGTCGGTTTCGCCCGCACGTGCATCCGCTCGCCCTGGGGTCCGAACAGGCTCAGCAGCTCCACCGGCCGGTTCCCGACGGCACCGAACCAGTGCGGTACCCGGGTGTCGAATTCTGCTGCCTCACCGGGTTTCATCGTCAGATCGTGCTCGCCGAGAATCAGCCGCAGGGTGCCGTCGAGCACGTAGAGCCACTCGTACCCCTCGTGCGTTCTGGGGCGAGGCTCGGAGTCCTCGGGTCGGACCAGAAGTTTGTAGGCCTGCAGTCCGCCCGGGCGCAGAGTCAGGGGAAGAATTGTCACGTGTTCGCGTACGGTGGCCGTCGTACGCACCCGAGGGTCGGCGACAGGCGGCGCGGTCACCAGATCGTCGAGCGCCATCTGATGGGCCCGGGCTATCGGCCACAGGAGTTCCAGGCTCGGTTTGCGGTCGCCGGATTCGAGACGTGAGAGCGTGCTGATCGAGATTCCCGTGGTCTCGGACAGTGACGCCAGGGTGGTGTTCTTCTCCATCCTGATGCGTTTGAGGCGGGGACCGAGGCCCGCGATGACCTCGTCGAGGCTTGCCGCTGCTTCCTTCATCCTTGTATTGCAGTTTCAGCAAACGAATTTGTCAAGTCTCGCAGGGGTAAAACTACCCGTGGACGGCGGCGGACGGCACATACTCGCTTCATGACCGCTCGTGCTGGGCGCGTAGGACGTAGGGGCGTGATTCGTGACGCCTACGGTAGCCCCGCGTCCGAGGCCTTCATGGTCGTGGCCATTGCGACCATTCTGATCACCAGGGCGTACCTGGAGGCGACCCACTACCCCCAGGTCGGTGGCAAGTCGCTGCACATCGCGCACGCCCTGTACGGCGGCGCTGCGATGATGTTGGCTCTGCTGGTCGGGTGGATGTTCATCGGGTTCGGCGTTCGAGTGTTCACCGTGCTGCTCGGCGGTGTCGGGTTCGGGTTGTTTCTCGACGAGGTGGGCAAGTTCGTCACCAAGGACAACGACTACTTCTACGGCCCGTCCTCGGAAATCATGTACGTCCTGGTGGTCCTGCTGTTGGTGTTCAGCAGGATCGTTCGCGAGTTCCGTCGGCCCTCTCGGGGCGAGTCGCTGGCCAACGCGGCTGCGATCGCCGCCGATGGCGTCGGGCACGGACTCCCCGATCACCGCCGCGACTGGGCGCTGCGGATGCTCGTGCGGGCCGAGGCGGAGGGAGCCGATCCGGACACCGTGACCGGCATCAGGATGGTGCTCGGCACCTGTGGTCGGTCGACGTCACGCACCCATTCCTTGCGTCAGTTCGTTCCCCGGCTGATCCCGGCGTTCTTCACCAGTGCCCGGTGGGTTCCCGTCGTCGGCTGGGGGCTGGTTCTGATCTCCGGTGCAGGCGTCGTGTTCGGGATCGTCGAACTCGTTCTCGGAGACCTGCACATCGATCGCCGAGACCTGACGATCGACGTCGACGGAATGGGCATCGCCAGCGGAATCCTGTTCGTCAGTGCGTGCATCACGTTCGCCTCGGCGCTCCCGGCGATGCTGCGCTTGCGGAAGGACGGTCCGCTCTGGCCGCTGCGCACCCTCCGCGTGTCGGCGTTGATCTTCACCTTGCTCAACGCGTTGGTGGATTTTGCCCAGGAGGGTTTCACCGCGCTGGGGAACGTGGCGATCGGACTGTTCGCGCTCGCGGTCATCTCGCATCGCATCACGGTGCGCACCACCGAGATCATGGAGAACTCGGTTGTGCTGCAGGAGGATCGAGACTCCGATTGCTCTCGAACCGTCGGATCAGACCAGTGAGGGGATCGACGAATTCGATCGAACGGGCCAGCAGCCGGAGCGGATCGGAGTAGTCGTCGCCGGCGACCTCACGGAACGAGGGATAGAAGTTGTCGCCGACGATCGGAATACCCAACGAGCACAGATGAACCCGAAGTTGATGCGTCTTCCCGGTACGGGGGTGCAGTCGATACAGGCCATAGGACCCAACGGTGTCGATCAGGTCCACGAGTGTCTCGGCATTGGGTTCGCCAGGTACCTCCACGGCCTGAAGAACGCCGCGCTCCTTGACGATTCGACTGCGCACCGTCAACGGGAACCGGAGTTCGTGAGCGAGTGGGGCGATCGCCTCGTACTGCTTGGTGATGGTGCGTTGAGCGAACAGCTCCTGGTACGGCCGGCGAGCCTGCTGACGCACGGTGAACACCAGAACCCCCGCGGTGAGCCTGTCCAGACGGTGCGCCGGGCTCAGCTCGGGCAGGTCGAATCGGCGTCGGAGCAGAACGAGGGCCGAGCGAGCGACGTATGCGCCGCGCGGAGTGGTGGCCAGAAAATGCGGCTTGTCGACCACCAGTAGATTCTCGTCGCGATGGAGGACGTCGAGGGAGAACGGAACTGTCGGCTCCACCGGCGGGTCGCGGTAGAGGTAGATGTCCGCACGTGGCCTCGCGACCGTCGCCGAATCGATGGGTATGCCTGCCGCGTCGACGATTTCGCCGCCCGCCACCTTCTCGGTCAGCCTCGCCGCGTCCTGCGGAAACCGTGCACACAGGTACTCGAGCACGGTGGCCCCGGTTGCGATCTCGGGCATCCGGACCCGAGTGGGGTCGAGGCCGTCGCGCAACGGCAGGGGAGCGGCGGGCATGGTCACGACTGTAATCGGTCGACATGGAAACACCCCGGCCGGAAATTCCGGCCGGGGTGTGGTCTGCGGTGGAACCGTTCGGGTCCGACCTAGATGGTGACGACCATCTTGCCGGTGTTCTCGCCCTTCATCAGACCGATGAACGCCGAGGGAGCGTTGTCGAGACCGTCGACGACCGTCTCGTCGAATTCGATGGCACCGCTGCCCAGCCACTCGGTCATCTTCGTGCGGAACTCCTCGGTGACGTGCGCGTAGGAGCCGACGATGAAGCCCTTGAGCGTCAGCTCCTTGCCGATCGCCAGCGCGAGGTTGCGCGGAGCGGGAGTCGGCTCGGTGGAGTTGTACTGAGCGATGGCTCCGCACATGGCAATTCGGCCGTACTTGTTCATCGAACCGATGGCGGCTTCGAGGTGCTCGCCGCCGACGTTGTCGAAGTACACATCGATGCCGTCCGGTGCCGCCGTGCGGAGCTGCTCGGCAACCGGGCCGTCGTGGTAATCGAATGCTGCGTCGAAACCGAGCTCGAGCAGGCGGGCGACCTTGGCGGGAGATCCGGCACTGCCGATGACGCGGGAAGCGCCGAGCGCCTTGGCGATCTGGCCGACGAGTGACCCGACTGCTCCGGCAGCGCCGGAGACGAAGACGACGTCACCCTCCTTGAACGAGGCGACTTCGGTCAGCCCGGCGTACGCCGTCGTTCCGGTCATTCCCAGTGCGCTCAGGTAGGCGGATGCTTTCGCGGCCGAGAGGTCGACCTTGCTCGCTCCCTTGCCCGGGACGATGGCGAGATCGCGCCAGCCCTTGCCGTGCAGAACCGCGTCGCCCACCGCGAAGCCCTCGGCCTTGGACTCGACGATCTCGCCGACGGCACCGCCGTCGAGCGGGGCGTCGATCTGGAACGGCGGGACGTAGGACTTCACGTCGTTCATCCGACCACGCATGTACGGATCGACCGACATCACGATGTTGCGGACGAGGATCTGCCCGTCCGCGAGCTCGGGGAGATCGACGACCTCCGCGCGAAAGTTGTCTTCGGTCGGCCAGCCTTGTGGGCGGGACGCGAGGTGAATTTCGTGTGCCTTCATGGTGTTTCCTCTTACTCGTCTTCGGTGACTGTGACGGTGACGTCGATGTTGCCGCGGGTGGCGTTGGAGTACGGGCACACCTGATGGGCCTTGTCGGCCAGGGCCTGCGCGTCGTCGCGGCTCAGGTTCGGCAGCGTCACCTCGAGGGTGACGGCGAGCTGGAAGCCGCCTGCGTCGTTGGGGCCGATGTCGACACGAGCGCCGACGGCCGAATCGGTGACGTCGGCCTTGTCCTGGCGCGCCACCATCTGCAGTGCGGAATGGAAGCACGCGGCATAGCCGGCGGCGAAGAGCTGCTCGGGGTTGGTGCCGTTGCCGCTGCCGCCCATGGCCTCCGGGATGGCGAGGTCGAGATCGAGACGTCCGTCGGAGGTGCGGGCGTGGCCATTGCGGCCCTCTCCGGTCGCGAGGGCTTCGGCGGTGTAGATGGTCTTCATGATTCTCCTTCTGTCGTGCTCGAATCGGGTTGATGCAGAGCGCTCGTCAATGCGTCGAGCGCTTCTTTGAGTCTGACGAGATCGTCGATTCCCATGCCGGTCTTCTCGGCCAGCTTGCGCGGGATGTCGAGTGCCTTGGCGCGCATGGCGCTTCCGGTCTCGGTGAGGTGGATCTCGACGCGGCGTTCGTCGGTGCTCAACCGTCGACGCTCGATGAAACCGAGGCCTTCGAGTCTCTTGAGCATCGGTGAGAGAGTGCCGGTGTCCAGGTCGAGTTCGGCGCAGATCTCCTTGACACCGCGCCCGTCCTTCTCCCACAGCACCAGCAGCACGAGGTACTGCGGATACGTGACGCCGAGCTCGTCGAGCATCGGGCGATACACCGCGGTCGTAGCCCGCGATGCGGAGTACAGCGCGAAGCACACCTGACGGTCGAGTGCGAGTTCGTTGGTCACGTCAAGAACAGTAGTGCACGGTTAAGTTGCGCGCAACCTATCTCGCCGAGGTGCATGGAACTTCGTAGTGGGCTACGAAGTTCCATGCACATGGGGGTCAGCTCTGCAGGGCGCTCTTCAGGCCGTCGAGCACGATCGTTGCCGCAGTCGGGCCTGCATTGAGGTACCACGGGTCGTCGTCGACGCGCACGATGTGGTTCTCGGTGGCTGCGCTCATGCCGGTCCAGAGCGGGTTGGTGGTGTACGACGCGGCGCTCGAATCGGCTCCCGCGTCCTGGCTCGATACGAACACCCAGTCGGCGTTCGCGAGCTGAATTTCCTCCTCGCTGAAGTCCTGCGAGGTCTTGTCGAACTGCTGACTTTGCGGCCGTGCCAGACCGGCGTCCCAGGCGATGTAACCGGCGAACGAGGGTACGCCGAACACTCGCGCCCGATCCGCGGTGAAGCGGACGAACGAAACCGTAGGGGTGCCGCTGGTGCCGGCAACCGAGTTACCCAGTGCCGCAGCGTCGGAGGTGAAGGTGTCGATGAAGGTCTGCGCCTGCTCGGTTCGGCCCAACGCGTCGGCGAGCAACAGGAAGTCCTGCTTCCAGTTCACTCCGGTGCCTTCGGTGAGCACGGTCGGCGCGATGGTCGACAGCGTCGGGTAGATGTCCTCGGAGCCGGTCTTGTTCGCCAGGATGAGGTCGGGTTCGATGGCGGCGATGGCCTCGATGTCGACGTCCTGTCGATTACCCACATTCACGAATTGCGTCATCCGGTCCGCGTACTGGGGGAACGAGAAGCTGATGTAATCGGGCACCAGTTCGGCTCCGTCGCCGTACGCGACTCCGGTCGGTACGACGCCCAGTGTGAGGGCTGCGTCGAGCTGACCGGTGGCGATGACGACGACCTTCTTCGGTTCGGCGGGGATCTCGGTGGAGCCGCCGAAGTGGCCGACGGTGCGTGGGAACACTCCGTCGGCCGCTCCCGAACCCATACCGTCGGGGATGCCTGTCGGTCCTGGTGCGTCCGTCACGGCGTCGACGGTGGCAGATTCTGCGCTGGTGGAGGGAGTGACGATCTGCTCGGCGGTGCCGCCGCAGGCGACAGTGGTCAGCGCGGTGACTGCGGCGATCGTGGTGGCCAGGAGTAGACGTTTCACTTCGTTCTCTTTCACAGGACGGGCGTAGGCAGGTAAGCCTAGCCTGTACCTCGCGACCGAGGTGAGCGGAACTTCGTAGCAGGGGTCGAAGTTCCGCTCACCTGGGGTCAGCGCAGCGCGGCCGCCGCCTGCACCATGTTTCTCAACGACCGCTCCACCTCGGCCACCCCGCGGGTCTTGAGTCCGCAGTCGGGATTGACCCAGAGTCTTTCGGCAGGAACGGCTTTCAATGCCGCACGTAGCGATTCGGTGATCTCGTCGACGCTCGGCACCCGCGGTGAATGGATATCGTAGACGCCGGGGCCGACACCGAGGTCGAATCCGACGGAGTTCAGGTCGTCGAGTACCTCCATGTGCGAGCGGGCCGCCTCGATCGACGTCACGTCGGCGTCCAGGTCGACGATCGCGTCGATGATCTCACCAAACTCCGAGTAGCACAGATGCGTGTGAATCTGAGTGTCGTCGGACACCCCGGATGTCGAGATCTTGAACGATCGCACGGCCCACTCCAGGTACGCCGTTGTATCTTTCGAGCGCAGCGGGAGAAGCTCACGAAGGGCAGGTTCGTCCACCTGGACGATGCGAATCCCCGCTCCCTCCAGATCGATCGTCTCGTCGCGAATCGCCAGGGCGATCTGGGCTGCGGATTCGGCCAACGGTATGTCGTCTCGGACGAACGACCACGCGAGAATCGTCACCGGGCCGGTGAGCATGCCTTTGACCGGCTTGTCGGTGAGCGACTGCGCATACTCGGACCAGTGCACGGTCATCGGTTTCGGACGCGAGACGTCGCCGTACAGAATCGGCGGTCGGACGCATCGAGATCCGTACGACTGGACCCAGCCGTTCGACGTGGCCGCGAAGCCACTGAGCTGCTCGGCGAAGTACTGCACCATGTCGTTTCTCTCGGGTTCGCCGTGGACCAGCACGTCGAGGCCGATGTTCTCTTGCAGTGCAACGACATCGGCGATCTCGGATTGCATCCGGGACACGTATTCGGCGTCGTCGATCTCACCGGTGCGCAGGGCTGCCCGAGCGAGTCGAATCTGCGTGGTCTGCGGATACGAACCGATGGTGGTCGTCGGCAACGACGGCAAGTCCAGTCGCACAGCCTGAGCCCGGCGGCGTTCCTCGGCCGGGGTGCGGTCGACGGTAATTCCCGCTTCGAGACGTGCCCGAACGGCCGCGTCGTGCAGACGAGGGTCGGTGCGACGAGTCTCGAAAGCAGTCCTGGCCTGCTCGAGCTCGGACGACACCGATGCGGTCCCATGTCGTAGTGCCCGGGCGAGGACGGACACCTCGGCAACCTTCTCGGCACCGAAGGCCAACCAGGATCGGAGCGGATCGACGATGTCGGTTTCTCCGTCGAGGGTGTACGGAACATGCAGCAGCGAGCACGAACTCGACACCGCAAGCGTGCCGGCACTACCCAACAGGCTCGCCAAGGTTGCCAGCGCCTTGTCGAGATCCGACCGCCAGATGTTGCGCCCGTCCACGACGCCCGCGACTATGTGCTTGCTCGCGAGCGCAGGTACCACGGCAACGTGCTCCACGGTGCCCGGCACCGTCAGATCGATCGACAATCCCTCGATGCCGGTCGACGCGAGCACGGGCAGTACGGCACCGAGGTCACCGAAGTACGACGCCAGCAATATGGCAGGCCTCGTCGACACCGCGCTCAGGTAGTCGTAAGCCTTCTTCGCACAGTCGATCTCGCTCTGGGTGCGATCGGCCACGAGCGCAGGTTCGTCGAGCTGGACCCACTCCGCCCCGGCATCGGCGAGGTTGGTCAGCAGCTCCGCGTACAGCGGCAGAATCTCGTCGAGGCGGTCCAGTAGCGGGGCGCTGCTGCCGACTGCCTTCGACAGCAACAGGAACGTCACCGGTCCTAGGACGACCGGTCGAGCCGGGACATCGAGCGCGCGAGCTTCTTCGAGCTCGGCGAGCACCTTCTCGGGGTGCAGGGAAAAGGTTGTCGCGGGGGAGATTTCGGGCACGAGGTAGTGGTAGTTGGTGTCGAACCACTTGGTCATCTCGAGTGGTGCGACGGTCTCGTTGCCTCGGGCGGCGGCGAAACAGCGGTCCAGCTCGCTGTCGATGCTCCGAACCCGCTCGGGTAGTGCACCGAGCATGACCGCGGTGTCGAGCACGTGGTCGTAGTACGAAAAGGTGTTCACCGGAACGGAATCGAGTCCGGCGGCGACGAGTTCTCGCCAGGTGTTCTCGCGCAATGTCCGCGCAACGGATTCGAGTGCGGGTGCGTCGAGCGTTCCGGCCCAGTAGGATTCGACAGCTTTCTTCAGTTCTCGGTTCGGTCCGATACGGGCCGAACCGAGCACGGTGGCGGTGAATTCGATACTCACGGTAGTTCTCCAGGTGACTGCTGCATCGATGGCGCACCGCCTTCTCGGGCGCGCATCCCGGAGAGCCCCACGAGCAGCCGTACCAGGGTTACGCGCCCATTCCACGAGGCGGTGAACCGCTGCGCACGGCGTGCACAGCACAGACGGCAGGTATTCGGACTCGCGGGCACGTGGACGAAGAGCCCACTCCTACTGGCCGTCGCTTCCCGAAGAGGCCTCTTCAGTGCTGTTGACGGCGGTCGTTCCTGCATACCGCTGCGGGACAGTCCCGGATTCTCACCGGGTTCCCTCTCACGACGCGCCGGAACTTCCGCGCATCGCTTCGGCGCCGTGGTGAACTTCGGGGCTCCTCATGACCACCTGGCGAACCGACTGCAGGGACGAGCATAGATGCATCGTCGGCGCGTCTGTTACGGTGCTCTCCATGCAGCGCACGTATTTCTGGTTTAGCAGGCCGGCCCCGGGTGGGTCAGCCAGCGACGCCATGCGCTGACCTCCACCCCACGAGCCGGATACAGACCGGCTCGAAGTGCGCGTGGAGCATGCTGAGTCGGCCTGGGAACAGGAAACCCTCTCATGACGCTCTCTCTGGACACCCCGTCACTCGATGATCAACGGACGATCAGTATCAGTCCGCTGGTTGCGCCGTCGGTGTTGCGCCGCGAACATGCCGTGGACGACGCGATCTCCGCGACGGTCCGCTCCGGACGCTCCGGCGTGGTCGACATTCTCGACGGCCGCGACGATCGACTGATCGTCGTCGTCGGCCCGTGTTCGGTGCACGACACCGATGCTGCCCTCGATTACGCGCGGCGCCTCGCTGCCACGGCAGCCGAACTGGGCGATCGACTGCACATCGTCATGCGGGTCTACTTCGAGAAGCCCCGGACGACGCTGGGATGGAAAGGACTGATCAACGATCCGCACCTCGACGGCAGCTTCGACATCAATTCCGGACTACGGGTGGGACGCCAACTGCTGCTCGATATTTCGGCGCTCGGCCTGCCTGTCGGATGCGAGTTCCTCGACCCGATCACTCCGCAGTACATCGCAGATCTGGTGAGCTACGGCGCGATCGGTGCACGGACCGCTGCGAGCCAGGTTCACCGCCAGCTGTGCAGTGCGCTGTCGATGCCGGTGGGGATCAAGAACTCCACCGAGGGCGACGTCCAGGTGGCGGTCGACGGCACCCGCGCCGCCGCGGCGAGCCATGTCTTCCCCGGAACCGATCTGGACGGCCAGGCAGCGCTCGTTCGGACCGTCGGAAACCCGGACTGCCACGTCATTCTCCGCGGGGGCGTCGACGGACCGAACTACGATGCCGAATCGGTCGCAGATACCGTGGCGCGCCTGCGTAAGTCGGGTCTGCCGGAGCGCGTCGTCATCGACGCCAGTCACGGCAACAGCCGCAAGGACCACAACAAGCAGGTCGACGTGGTCACCGACGTGGCAGGCCGAGTCGCAGCAGGCGAACACGGCATCGTCGGGCTCATGCTCGAAAGCTTCCTGGTGGCGGGGCGTCAGGATCTCGAACTCGGCCACCGCGACGACCTGGTGTACGGGCAGTCGATCACCGATGCCTGCCTCGACTGGGACACCACGGCAACACAATTGAACGTGCTGGCTGCGGCGGTCGAGGATCGGCGGAACTCCCGAACCGCTCGTTAACGAACCCCGCGCGGTCGGAACTGCACGCTGATGCGTGGGCCGATCGCGCGGGTGGACTTGGGAATCGCATGCTCCCACGTGCGCTGACACGAGCCTCCCATCACCACCAGATCGCCGTGCCCGAGCGTGAACTTGAGCGACGTACCGCCGCCGCGAGGCCGAAGCATGAGTTGTCTTGTCGCACCGAGTGAGACGATCGCCACCATGGTGTCCTCGGTCGCGCTGCGGCCGATGTTGTCGCCGTGCCAGGCGACGCTGTCGGAGCCGTTGCGGTAGTAGCACAGCCCTGCGGTGGCGAACGACTCACCGAGTTCGGCGCGGTAGTGGTCGTCGAGCGCGTCACGCGCCTCGTACAGTGCCGTGTGCGGCCAACGCTCGCGTTCGGCGTAGAAGCGGACCAGGCGTGGCACATCGACTACACGGTCGTACATCTGCCTGCGTTCGGCGCGCCAATCGACGTCGGTCACCAGCGAGTCGAAGAGACGGGTATCGGACAACCAGCCCGGGCGCACGTCGATCCAGGCACCGAGCGTCAGCTCTCGTCGGGTGACGGACTGCAGCGACCCGACGCCACCGTCGTCGTCACCGAACAACGAGCCTTGCATCGCGAGCGACATGCATCGACTGTATCGAACAGGTGTTCCCATTTCCACTGTGCGGCGGTATCTTCGTCGCATGGGCTATCGATTTCAGGTCGTCGTGGACAGTGCCAACCCTCATGCGCTGGCGAAATGGTGGGCACAGACGCTGGGTTGGCAGTCCGAACCCAGCAACGAGGACTTCATTCGCGAGATGGTCGCTGCGGGTCATGCTCGCGAGGAGGACACGACCACCTTCGAGGGCGTTCTGGTGTGGCAGGCGGGCGCGGGAATCGTCGATCCCGACTCACCCGGCTCCCCGCGGGTGCTGTTCCAGTCGGTAGCCGAGCCGAAATCGGTGAAGAATCGGTTGCACCTCGACATCCGCGTCGGTGACGAGCGTGAGTCGGTGGTGACGGAACTCGAAGCGCGGGGTGCGGCGGTACTTCATCGGGGAACTCAGGGTCCCAGCGTCTGGATCACCATGACCGACCCCGAGGGCAACGAATTCTGCGTCAGCTGAGACGGTACGAGCCGGGGGTCTGACCGGTCCAGCGCTTGAAGGCACGGCGGAACGCGCTGGGCTCGGAGAAGCCCAGACGAGCCGAGATGTCGTCGACACTGTCGCCGCGGCTCAACCCGGAAATCGCTGCATCGCGCAGCACTTCTTCGCGCAGTTGGTTGATCGAGGTGCCCTCCTGCCGAAGCACACGTCGAAGGTGCGGCGGGCTGATGTTGAGCATCGCCGCGATGTCCTCGGTTCCCGGTGCGCCGCCTTTGAACCCGGTTTCGAGCGCCCGGCGAACCTGGCTCGACGCGGTGCTGTCGTAGTCTCGGGACGAGAACAGCAGATTGGGTGACTCGGCCAGATACTCGGCGAGGGTCTCCTCGGTCTGCACTATCGGTGCTCGCATCACCGCGCTGTCGAATTCCAGTGTGGCACGGTCGGTTCCGAACTCGACATGCGTCCCGAAGATGGAGTCGTACATCTTGCCGGCCTCGGGCCCGGGAAGCGGGTACGGCAGTTGCACCGACAGCAGTTTGACGCGGTTGCCGATGAGCCACGCCGCGAATCGGTGCAGCAGAATCAACAGGAAGTCGGTGAGCAAGCGTTCGGCGAGGGCGTTGGCTTCCGGGCTCAGATGAGTGGTGGGCGTGACGTGCACCGTCAACACCGTGGAGTCCTCGGTGCGGTCCAATGTCATGGGGCGAACCGGAATCAGCACCCGCATGGTCTCGGACATCCTGATCAGAGCCGCCCAGAGGTTCTCCGAATGAATCAGGGTCTGGCAGATCACGCGAAAGCTGCCGCGCCGCACCGGTACTGCGGCAAGGCCGAACAACTCGTCGCCGGTCATCGCCCAGACGGCCTGGGTGAAGGCAGTGACTTGGCGGGTGGTCAGCCGTTCCGCCGGGTTCCCGAGAATGGTGGGCCCGATCCCGGCCATCGACAACGGGTAGGTCAAGTCCATCCCGCCGCTCGTTGCGAGGTCGACGGCCTGTCGGACGAAATACGCCGGGATCGTCGGTTGCGGAGTCACAATCTCCGTAACCTCTCGGCTGCGTCGGCGAGTACCTCGTCCTGCTTGCAGAAAGCGAAGCGTACCAACGACTTCCAGGGAGCTGGTTCGTCCACGAAGGCCGTGACCGGAACCGCTGCGACGCCCACCAGATCCGGCAGGGAGCGGCAGAATTCGTACGCGTCCCCACGCCCGATGGGCGCGACGTCGGCACACACGAAATATGTTCCCGCGCTGTACTTCACGTCCGCGCCTGCGGCGTCGAGTGCAGCCGAGAGCGTGTCCCGCTTGCGCTGCAGGCCGTCGCGCATCGAGGCGATCCATGGCTGCTCGTGCTCGAGGGCATAGGCGACGGCAGGTTGGAAAGGGGTACCGCCGACGAAGCTCATGAATTGTTTGGCGGCGCGCACGGCATCGATCAAGTGGGCCGGGCCCAGCGCCCAGCCCGTCTTCCACCCCGTTGCGTTGAAGGTTTTCGCCGCACTCGAGACGGTGACGGTGCGCTCGAACATCCCCGGCAGTGTCGCGATCGGCGTGTGCACTGTGCCGTCGAAGGTCAGGTGCTCGTAGACCTCGTCGGTGAGGACGAGCAGGTCGTGTTCGACGGCGATCTCGGCGATGCGGATCATGGTGGCGCGGTCGAAGACGGTACCGGTGGGGTTGTGCGGGGAGTTGACGATGAGCATGCGTGTTCGGGGACCGACGGCACGATCGAGGGCCTCGGTGTCGACCGTCCACCCGTTGCCGTCGGGAACCAGCGGCACGGCGGTACGGGTCGCTCCGGCAAGGGCAATGGCGGCCGCGTAGGAGTCGTAGAACGGCTCGATCAGCAGCACCTCGTCGCCCGGCTCGATCAGGCCGAGCAGTGATGCCGAGATCGCCTCGGTGGCACCGACGGTGATCAGTACCTGCGAGTCGGGGTCGTAGTGCAGCCCGAATCGCCGTTCCCGGTCGGCGGCGACGGCGCTGCGTAGCACCGGCATACCGGGGCCGGGGGAGTACTGATTGAGTCCGTTCGCGATGGCCTCACGTGCGGCCTCGAGCATGGCAGGCGGCCCGTCGGTATCGGGAAAGCCCTGACCGAGGTTGACGGCATTCTTGGCCACCGCGAGGGCGGTCATTTCGGCGAATATCGTCGATGCGAACGGGCGCAGGCGCGCCACGGTGCGCGAGGGCGGCATCTCGGACATTCGTCCAGCGTAGTTCACCGGCCGGAACCGGTCTTTCGCCCTGCGTCTGTACTGTGCCTGTCATGCGATTCGGATTGTTCGTTCCACAGGGGTGGCGCCTGGATCTGGTCGGTATCGACCCCGCCCGGCACTGGAATGTGCTGCGTGACCACGCGCTCGCCGCCGAGGCCGGTCCCTGGGAGTCCCTGTGGGTGTACGACCACTTCCACACAGTTCCCACCGCAACCGACGAGGCGACCCACGAGGCATGGTCGCTGATGTCCGCACTGGCCGCGAGCACCTCCCGGATCAGGCTGGGGCAGATGTGCACTGCGATGTCGTACCGCAACCCGGCCTACCTCGCCAAAGTTGCTGCCACGGTGGACATCTTTTCCGGCGGACGCGTCGAGATGGGCATCGGCGGCGGCTGGCACGAGCACGAGTTCCGCGCCTACGGCTACGGGTTTCCCTCTCCGGGTGAACGATTGGGTCGGCTCGACGAGGGCGTGCAGATCTTCAAGCAGGCATGGACGACCGGCGAGGTGTTCCTCGACGGAAAGCACTACCAGATCGACGGTGCCGTGGTGCGGCCGCTGCCGCTGCAGGAGGGTGGAATCCCGCTGTGGATCGCGGGCGGGGGCGAGAAGGTCACTCTGAAGATCGCCGCGAAGTACGCCAACTACACCAACTTCGATGGAACCCCCACCGGATTCGCCGCCAAATCGGCTCTGCTGCGCGAGCATTGCTCCACCGTGGGTACCGACTTCGACGCCATCGTCCGCTCGGCGAACTACAACGTCGTCATCGCGGCGACCGAGTCGGAAGTGGAAGACAAGCTACGCGCCCTGGAGAGTCGGCTCACCGATTACGTGGGTGCGGACAAAGCCGAAGGAGCCCTGACGGCGTTCCGCGGCATGCCGGCCGTCGGAACCCCGGAACAGATCGTCGACAATCTGACGGCGCTGCAGGAGCAGGGGATGACGTACGGAATCTTCTACTTCCCGGAAGCTGCCTACGATCGCTCCGGAATCGAACTCTTCGAGCGCGAGGTCATCCCGGCTCTCCCGTAGCTCGTCTCAGGTCGTCGGGAAGATCTGCCGGGTCGATGAGCAACTGTTGGTTCTTTGCCTTGCGTACCTTCTCGGACAAGCCGATGTTCGCGTGCAACAGCGCCCACTCGCCCTCGGTGATCTCGTCGGTTGCGCGCGCGAGAACCGTGGTATCGGGAGTGCCCCAGGCGATGGGCATCGCCGAGACCAACTGCCACGTTCGCCCGCCCGTGTTCGCGCCTCGGTCGGCGAGAACCGACACCGAGGGCACCTTCGCTCCCCGCTCCATCGCGTGGCCGGGCAGGGCTCGCACGACCCGGGTGATCAACACGTAGTGCGGATCTTCGACACCCGGCTTCGCGATGTCGACCAAGGCCAGCAACAGCGCTCCGCCAGGTAGTTTCTCGGCCACCATCGCAGGAACCAGATCGCCTGCAGCATATTGCGATTCGATGGACCCCATCTTGCGCGGTGCCCACAGCATCACCCACAGTGAGGTGGCCGCACCGATGCAGAACACGGCACCGAGGATGTACGACCACGGGGTTGCGATCCAGATGAACCACACCCCCAGGGCAGTCAGGATAACGGCAGTGAGCGCCGCCGAGGCGCGCAGCCGGCGAAGCTCGGTGAACGTCTCGTTCACCGACTTCGCGTGGGCTACGTCTACTGGGAACTGGAATCGGCGCACACAACTATTCCTAGCACGCCGCCCATGCCGACAGAAGCGTCAGATCGCCGGACCGAGCAAGTCGTCCGCGTCGGTGATGCGGTACGCGTACCCCTGCTCGGCCAGGAAACGCTGACGGTGCGCGGCGTACTCGGCGTCGAGAGTGTCGCGCGACACCACCGAGTAGAAATGGGCCTGACCGCCGTCGTGCTTGGGTCGGAGCAGTCGGCCCAGTCGCTGCGCCTCCTCCTGTCTCGATCCGAATGTGCCCGAAACCTGTACTGCGACAGATGCTTCGGGTAGATCGATCGAGAAGTTCGCCACCTTGCTCACCACGAGCGTCTGAATCTCGCCCTTGCGGAACGCGTCGAACAGCACTTCACGTTCCTTGTTCTTGGTCGAACCCTGAATGACCGGAGCGTTCAGGGCCTCACCGAGCTCGTTCAACTGGTCGAGGTACGCGCCGATCACCAGCGTCGGAGCGTCCTGGTGTTTGGCGAGGATCGACTTCACGACGGCGATCTTGGTATGAGCCGTCGAGCACAGCTTGTAGCGCTCTTCGGGTTCGGCCACGGCATACGACATGCGCTCGGCATCGGTGAGAGTGACGCGAACCTCGATGCACTCCGCCGGTGCGATCCACCCCTGCGCCTCGATGTCCTTCCACGGCGCGTCGTATCGCTTCGGGCCGATGAGCGAGAAGACGTCACCCTCGCGACCGTCCTCGCGGACGAGCGTTGCAGTAAGACCGAGACGTCGACGCGACTGCAGATCTGCCGTCATGCGAAACACCGGGGCGGGGAGCAGGTGGACCTCGTCGTAGATCACCAGACCCCAGTCGCGGGAATCGAACAGTTCCAGGTGCTTGTATTCACCCTTGGTGCGACGCGTGATCACCTGGTACGTGGCGATTGTCACAGGGCGAATCTCTTTGCGCTCTCCCGAATACTCGCCGATCTCCTCCTCGGTGAGCGAGGTGCGCGCGATCAGCTCGCGCTTCCACTGCCGACCGGCGACGGTGTTGGTGACCAGAATCAGTGTGGTGGCCTTGGCTCGTGCCATCGCCGCTGCGCCGACCATCGTCTTGCCCGCGCCACACGGCAGTACGACGACGCCCGAGCCTCCGGCCCAGAACGAATCCGCCGCCATCTCCTGGTAGTCGCGCAGTGTCCACTTGCCGCCCTCGGTGTCGAGTTCGATGGGGTGAGCTTCGCCGTCCACGTATCCGGCGAGGTCCTCGGCAGGCCAGCCGATCTTGAGCAGCATCTGCTTGAGGTGGCCGCGCTCGCTGGGATGGACGATGACGGTGTCCTCGTCCACCATGGCACCGAGCATCGGCGCAATCTTCTTGTGGCGCATCACTTCTGTGAGCACAGCACGGTCGAGACTGATCAGGGCCAGGCCGTGGATCGGGCTCTTGACCAACTGCAGTCGGCCGTAGCGTGCCATGGTGTCGACGATGTCGACCAGCAGCGGCTGCGGCACCGCGTAACGCGAGAAGTTCACCAGCGCGTCGACCACCTGCTCGGCGTCGTGGCCCGCAGCGCGCGCGTTCCACAAAGCCAGCGGGGTGATGCGATAGGTGTGCACGTGCTCGGGGGCACGTTCGAGCTCCGCGAACGGTGCGATGGCCGCCCGCGCTGCACCCGCGAGTTCGTGATCGATCTCGAGCAACAGCGTTTTGTCGGACTGAACGATCAGCGGGCCGTCGGTCACGGTTCCTCCTAGAGACTTCCGCCGCGCCCGAAAGAGCGCAACTTCTCCATTGTCCACAGGTAGGGGCGCGCGTGCACGTGAGCGTCGAACTACTCGACCAGAGCGACCGACGTTATGCGATGCAGGGTGAAGCGGCGAACCCCTCCGGTAGCGGGATCGAAGGCGTCGAGTTGGCCGCCGCCGATGCTGATCGGATCGACGATCCGGTGGGTCGCGACACCCTGTGCATCGACGTAGCCGATGCTGACGCTGCGTTTGACCTTGGCTGCGGTCTGCAACAGCGTCATCGTCGCGGTGCTGCTGGCGCGAGACCCGTCGGCGCGCACCACCGCACCGCCGTTGCCTGCCGCCCGGTCGGCCGCGCGCATCCCACGCACCAACGAACCCAGCTGTTCCTCGGTGGGAACAGCCGGAGTTCGGAACGTCTGGCGTGGCCGCCGCGCCGATACCCGCGACCCGCGGGCGCGCAGATCGACGATGGTTCCGGACGAGTCCTCACCTGCAGGCGCGAAACCGGCCCCGGCCAGCACCGTGAGCACCTCGGCGAGCGGGGCCTGCGAGATCGCGACGGTCGGGGCGAGGGCTCGAAGGGCCAGCGATTCCGCCGCCGGGGACGCCATCACCTCCGCCAGCAACGCCGGATCCTCGCATCGGACGAACGACGCGGCGACGCCTGCCCGCAGCCGACCGTGTCGACGCGCCACGTCGTCGATGAGATAGGTCAAGGCCTGCGGCACCGGTGTGCGTGAGTGGGTCGCGAACAACGCGTGCAGCTCGGACGCGCTCAGTCCCACATCGAGGGCGCGTCGCAGGCTCGTGTCGCTGATCCGGTACATCGTCGCTGCGCCTGCGGATTCGACGTCGGCGACCAGTTCGATCCGATCGTGCAGGTCCGGCTCGAGCGGACCGGGTGCCACCAGCGTGAGGTCTGCCTGCACCAGGACGTAGTCGATGGGCTCGGGCAGGGCCGCGCGCATGTCGGCCTCGGCGTTGCCGTCGTGCAGCAGCGAGCGTCCCGGGGTCGACATCGCTCCGCGGCCGACGATTCCCAGCGCGGTTGCTTCGGCGATGACGTGTCCGACGGGTGTGACGCCGAAGCGTCCGGACCATCGGGGACGACGCCACGCCAGGATCCGGGCGAGATCCGCAGGCTGGGCCGAGTGTCCGCTGCCGAGTTCGGTGAGCAGTTCCAGGATCATCCGTCGATCCCGCGGTGCTGCCGGAGAGCGAACTTCCTCGGACAGGGCGGCGATGGGCTTGTCGTTGGGGTCGCGCATACCGATGACCCACGGCGCCCGCGGCACCTCGAGCCAGGCGGAGGCGAGCGTGTGCCAGCGGGCCGCCGGGGCAGCGGTGAGCCAGGCATCGACCGCCGGTGTGGGAGCCCAGTAGTCGTCGCCGGTGTCGGATGCGGGAACCGGGTCCGGTGTTCCGCTGGAGATCAGATGCGCTGCCGCCAGCAGTTCGACGAGGATGCTGACTCGGTCGTCGTCGAGGCCGGTCGCCTTGGTGATCTTGCGGAGCTCGCGCACGCCGAGTCCGCCTGCCTTGAGAGCAGGAGCAGGCGACGCGGAGAGGGCTTCGATGATCAGGACGCAGTGCCTACCCAATTCGAGGGCCTCGCCTGCGGCAGCGGCATCGACGTCGTTGAGCGACTGTGTCGTGGTGGCGAGCTTCGGCTCGGCGAGCGACCGTGGATCGGACATCGGCTCGCCGCGCAGAATCTGCCCCACCTGGACGGGCAGTTCGACGGTTTGCTCGTCCAGCCAGATCAGCAGGCCGGCGGCGAGCAGCTTCTGGACCGGCCGGTCGGGCGGAGTGCCCGGTGCCGCGTCTCGGGTGCGGCCGGTCGGGGACGATCTGGCGAGGGTGTCGAGCAGATTGCGTTCCCCCTCGCCAAGTTCGGCGAGAGCTGCGGTGATGTGCGACTCGGTGAGATTGTCGACCGGATCGAGCGCGCGTCCGATGCGCCACGGCACGGCGTCCGCGGCGGTCGCGCTGATCCGGAGGCCGGACGCGTCGCCCCACACCAGCAACCGCTCGCGGAGCTGGGCCAGCGCCTTGTCGACGCTCTTGGCCGGTGCCCGTTTGGCCACGACGGCCAGTAGTGCGGTGCGAGTGACCGGCCGTTCGTAGGCCTCCTCGATGGCGAGGATCTCGAGGACGGTCAAGGCGAGTGTGTCGAGGGTGTCCGCGGTGTGCAGAATCGACCGTCGCTGCTCGGCCCGTCCGGCGAGTACGGCCAGGGAGGCGGGCGGCGGAGCGGTCAGATCCGGACGCAGCGACATGGCCTTGATCAGCTCGGCGTCGGAGCGAGCTGCGATCCACTGCGGTAGATCGGGGGGCGTGTCGGTGTGTCGAGGCACAGTCGTGTCGGTCATCGTCTATCAGATTAGAGACCTGGGCTGGTGCTCGCCGCAGTGCAGGTGTCAAAATAGGCGCATGGTGAACAAGTCGAAGAAGCCCTATGTCGATCCAGGCTGGCCGGACACCGCTCGCGGTGACCACGCGGTGACCGAACTCTCGTCCGCTCGATCGGGTGGCTTGTCGCCCTTCGGCGAGGACACGGAGTTCCCGCTGCCCGTCGAAGACCTGCCGTACGCGCATCCGGTGACCGTGGTCAACCGCTAGCAAAGGCCACGCAGTACCGAAAAAGCCCCCGACGATGTCGGGGGCTTTTTTCGTACGAGATGCGAACCGTCGCGGGCGCTTACTGGGGCAGGAATGCCTTGTTGGCCTGGTAGAAGTTCACGACCTGCGGATCGAGCTGAATGCCCTGCGCTGCGTTCTGGACGAACGAGGCGATCGCCGGATCGTTGGTGAGGTTCTGGACGGCGGTGACGATGCCGTTGACGACCTCGGCCGAGCTGTCGACTGCCGGGATGGACGACAGGTCGGGAAGTGCGGGAACTTCCGGTGCCTTGGGGGTGACCGGAACGCTGCGCTCGGTCGGCGCGCTGCTCAGGCCGAGGCTCGAGGAGCAGGACGGCCATGCGCCCCAGCCCTGCGAGTCGAGGACCTTCTCGGCGACTGCGATCTGCTCTTCGCGGCTGGCCTGGTTGGCCGTGGCTGCGTACTGCTGGCCGCCGTGTGCGTTCCAGGTGCTGGGGGAGAACTGCAACCCGCCCTGGAAGCCGTTGCCGGTGTTGATGCCCCAGTTGCCGCCGGCTTCACACTGTGCAAGGCGATCCCAGTCGGAATCCGGTGCCGCGTTCGCGGTGCCGGTGAAGGCGATGCCCGCGGTGCCCATGATGGCTCCGGTGACAGCAACCTTCGCGACGGTCTTGCCAGTGGTGCTCGGCTTGCGATGACGTCCGCTCATACGAGTTGAAATCCTCTCCACACGCGCCTGCGAGGTCAGCTGTCGGGTTCGGGCTGAGAGGTAGCCCGGCCTTTTCACTCATTCGTCTCGAATGGGCAATTGGGCTTCACCCCAAGGGAAGTCGGTGCAACTTCGTGAGTTGCGACAACTTCCCGGTTGTCCGTGGAGGACGTGGGTCCCCCGTCCTCGTCCCCTGGGTGATCGTCGAGGGTGTTCCGGTATCCGCGGGACGAGGTTTGGCGCTGCGGACCGGAGTTCGGCCGAACTTTCCGGCCGCTGCTGACCGTACTGAAATTCCCGGCTTACGTCACTATTTGGTAACTGTCGATTTCGCGGCGTCGTCCCGAGCACATTTCGTACCTCTTTCGGGCCTCTCGCGTCCGCCCAGCTAGTGGGCGTTGCGGGCAGTGAACCCCGGTCCGTTGCCGGCCTGTTACCTCAGCGTTATGTGATGGAAGTCACAGGTAGCGAGAGTCGTCCGGAAAGTCACCGAACGGCAACGATGTCTTTGCCGAGGGGCATCAGAGATACGGGGATCAACTTCAGGTTCGCGATCGCGAGTGGAATGCCGATGATGGTGATCGCCATTGCGACAGCGGTGACCACATGAGTGAGCGCCAACCACCAGCCGGCGAGGATCAACCAGAGCACGTTCCCGACGAGCGCACCGGACCCGGACCCTGGCTTGTCGACGATCGTCGACCCGAACGGCCACAGTGCGTACACACCGATACGGAACGACGCGATGCCGAACGGGATGGTCACGATCAGGATGCACAGCAGAAGGCCTGCGAAGAAGTAACCGATGGCCAGCCACAGCCCACCGAAGACCAGCCAGATGATGTTCAGGATCAATCGCATGATCTACCGAGCCCGCCGTCCGGACGCCAGCGCGTACACCAAAGCCAGTACGAACCCGGCCGGTGCCGAGAACATGGCCGTCAGATACAGGCTCAGCGGGGGCTTGGAGTCGGAGAAGATCGGAAACAGCAGGATCGCGACGATGGCGACGAGGCCTATCGCGAACAGTGCGAGCGCGATGCGCAGCAGAACGGTGCTGCTCTTACGGGTCCTGCTTTGTCCATGTGTCGTGTCCACGTGCACCACGGTAGTGCGAAGTGCGGGGTGCGAAGAACTCGAATGCTTCATCGGTACTCACCGCGCTAGACTGGTGTATTCGCGTCCTACGTTTTCGTGGGGCGCGAAATTTGTGCAGACCGCAGGTCCGAACATCGGGCCGGCGGACAACGAAACGACCGACAGCAACAGATGAACGGGTGAGCTCAGTGCCGACCGGCAAGGTGAAGTGGTACGACGTCGACAAGGGATTCGGATTCCTCTCTCAGGAGGAAGGCGAGGACGTCTACGTGCGTTCGTCGGCGTTGCCGGAGGGCGTCGAGGGCCTCAAAGCCGGTCAGCGCGTCGAGTTCGGAATGGCCGCGGGCCGTCGCGGACCACAGGCGCTGAGCTTGAAGGTGCTCGAGCCTGCACCGTCGGTGCGGCAGAACACCGGCAGCACGCGCCGTGAGCCCGTCGAGCGCAAGCACACACCCGACGAGCTGCACGGGATGGTCGAGGACATGATCACACTGCTCGAGGCGACGGTGCAGCCCGAACTTCGTAAGGGGAAGTACCCGGATCGCAAGATCGCGCAGCGAATCTCCGAGGTCGTTCGGGCCGTCGCCCGTGAGCTCGACAGCTGACATCCACCGAAACTACGGGCGGGTGCCGATCGACCAGATGGCGTGGCTGACGAACCCTTCCTGATTGGTATCGGTGTCGATGATGCCGGTGGGCAAGCGCACCTCGATGCCGAGCAGCGTCCGGTTGCTGTCGTCCTTCGTGGGAACCGTGACGCTGAGCTTGGTGTCCGGCTCGTTGAACTCGGTGTTCTCCACCACGTCGCCACTGTCGTCGCCGTAGACCACGGCGAGCACCCACGGGGCCGAGTAGATGGGGGCGGGCAGCGAGAGCTGCACCGTCCTGGCGTTGCCGACCTGGACCTCGGTGGTCTCACCGACGTTGGTGCACAGTGGGTCGCTGACAGCGCAGTACAGATACGGCTCCACCACGACGGCGCGACCGTTGGCGTACGCGGTGACGGTCGGTTCCTTCTCCGGTGCTCGCCCGATCAGCAGGGCGAGCACCGCAACGAATGCGACGGCGATGACGACGAGACCGGCGACGATGATCGCCGCGATCTTCTTGGTGCGGGGAGCGAGATTCACTTGGTCACGTTTTCGCCGAAGGAGCCGTCGGACATTTCTTGTTCGACGTGATCGGGGCGGTTGCCGCCGAAGCCGGGTAGGAGCGATCTGCCGCGGTAGGTGAGGAAGGTCTGCACGAGGCCGATCGTAAGCAACACCGACACGACGGTGAAACCGAGCCAGTATTCGGTGGGGAGCAGCACCCCGAGCGTGCCGCCCAGAACCCAGCACAACTGCATGACGGTTTCCGATCGGCCGAATCCCGACGCGATCGATTCCGGCGGCAGATCGGCCTGCAGCGACGCGTCGAGGGAGACCTTGGCCAGCGCGCTGGCACTCGACGCCACCAGCGCTGCCACGGCTGCGGTGAGCAGGCTGTCGGTGATCGCAGCGACGACTGCCACTACCGTCACCGCGATGGTGCACCGTAGGACCACCAACGACGGCCGGCCGAGCTTGATCCTGGCACCGAGCGCGTTACCCGCGAAGTTGCCGAGACCGGCGGCGGCTCCGACGAGTCCGAGCATCGCGGCCTGCTGCAGCGGCTCGTGTTCGGTGCGGGATTTGGCAACGAACGCGATGTAGAGCGTCAGGAAGCCGGTGAGGATGCGGATGGTGCCGTTTCCCCACAGTCCCACGATGACGGCCCGTCCCAGGGGCTGTCTACGGTTCTTCGCTTTGCTCGGCGGCGTGCGGCGCAGATTTTCTGTCGGGGCACTGCTCCCGGCGAAGTCGCTGCCGTTGTGCTGGTCGGCGTGGTAGCTCAGGGTGGCCGGCACTTCACCCTCGGTGATCTCCACCCAGGACGGGATCTGCATGCTGAGGTAGCCGCCGAGCACGGTGATCGCGGCGACGAACCACAGCGCGCCGGGTGAGCCTGCGAAGAAGGCGATGCCGCCGGCGACGGCCCCTGCCGCGATGGTGCCACCGAGCAGGCCGAAGACGGTGAGCCGAGAATTGACGCGGACGAGGTCGATCTCCGGCGGTAGCACCCTCGGTGTGACCGCACTCTTGAGGACTGCAAAGGACTTGCTGAGTACGAGCATCCCCAGGGCAGCGGGGTACAGCACCCAACTGTCGAAGTTGAACACCAGCACTACCGCCAGCACGGTGCGCAACCCGAACGATGTGGCCAGCGCGATGCGTCGACCGTGTTGAAGGCGGTCCAGTAGCGGTCCGATCAACGGTGCGATCAGCGCGAACGGCGCGATGGTGATGACGAGATACAGCGCGACCTTGGTCTTGTCCTCACCGGTGGCCGCAGAGAAGAAGAGTGTGTTGGCCAAGGCGATCGCCAACGCCGCGTCCGACGCGAAATTGGCCATGGTCGCGTAGGTCAGCGCCGTGAGCCCGGACTTGTCCGCACCGTCTGCTTTCGCAGCTCGCTGGAACGATGCGATGCCCTTGCCGGTGAGCTCGCGGCCGCGCATGGCGGCGACGCGAGTGACGGTCAGCTTCTTCGGCATGGGTGGAGGCTTGCGAGCGCCGGTCCGGCCACGCGGAGCGGTGATCTTCTCGGTTCGCGGCGGATGCAGCGGCGGCAACGGTTCGCGGCGACTCGGAACATGGGCGGAGTGAGCAGGTGCGGGCGGGTAGTTGGCCAGACCCGGATGAACCGAGTGATCAGGAGCGGAGCCTGCGGAGTGACCGGACACGCCGTTCTGTTCGGGGTCGTCCGCACCCGGTGGGGTGTGGGGGAGACGGGGATCGGTCACGGGGTCAATTCTGTCCTACGGGCGCGGTATCGGTGAATCGCACCTCGAAGATCTTGGGCCAGAATTTTCCGGTCACGAGGAATCGGTCGGTACCCGGAATCTGTGCGATGCCGTTGAAGACGTCGGCTCCGCCTCGATCGGAGTCGGACATCGAATTCCACAGCGGTGTGCCGTCGATGACGGCCGTCACTTTCCCGGTCTCGGGGTCGATGCGCATGATGTCGAATGTCTGCCACACATTGGCGTAGATCGAGCCGTCCTCGGCACATTCGAGCTCGTTGAGCCGTTCCACCGGATTGCCGTCGAGTGTGACGTCCACCGTGTCGACGGCGTCGAAAGAGGTGGGGTCGCGGAAGGTCAGGGTGGATGTGCCGTCGCTCATGACGAGGCGGTCGTCCGGTGTTCCTCGACCTTCGGTGCAGAGTCCCCAGCCTTCGCCGTCGTAGTTCACTCGACGCTGCTCGGTCAGGGTGTCCCGGTCGCGGGCGATGGCGACTCCGTCTTGCCAGGTGATCTGCCACAGGGTGTCCCCGTCGACGGTGATCCCTTCGCCGAACAGGTCGGACGGCAGATCGACCCGCTCCAGCTCGGTCATGTTCTCGAGTGAGGTGCGCCTGACGAACGACGAGCCTTCCAGCCCGGTGCCCTCGTAGAGCACGTCACCGTCGATCTCGAATCCTTGAGTGAACGCGTCGTCGCCGCGGTCGTATTCGCGCACGACGTCTGCAGTCAGGGTCGGCACCGAGTCCGAGGTCGTCGGAGCTGCGGTCGTCGATCCCGATGTCGACGAGCAGGCGGTGACCGCGAGTGCAGAGATCAGGACGGCGGCGAAGGTACGAGCGCGGACGGTCATTGCATCCATGATGGCAGCCCGAACTGGGCGTCACCGAGTCGATGCGGCAAACTGAATGTGTGAGTTTCGTATCTTCTCCAGAGCTCGATTCCATCCGCCCCGTCTTGGCCGATGCCGTGGACCTCGCGCGGCAGGCTCTGCTCGACCTGGGAGAGGGAGGTGTCGGCGAGTATCTCGGGGTCACCGTCGAGGACGCCAGCGCGGCCACTCACCGGTTCGCCAGCGATCTCGAGGGCTACCGAGGGTGGCAGTGGGCCGTTGTGGTCGCGGCCCCGGAGGACGCCGACCGCGCCACGGTCAGCGAGTTGGTTCTGCTGCCGGGCCCCGACGCTCTGGTGGCACCGTCCTGGGTGCCGTGGGACGAACGTATCCGTCCCGGCGATCTGGGACCTGGCGATCTGCTGTCTCCGCGGCAGGACGACCCACGACTCGTGCCGGGTTACGTCAGCTCCGGTGATCCCGCCATCGACGACGTTGCCGGCGAGATCGGTCTCGGTAGAACGAAGGTCACCAGCCTCGAAGGACGTCTCGACGCCGCCCAACGCTGGCACGACGGCGATTTCGGTCCCGATGCCGAGATGGCCAAGGCTGCGCCGTCGACGTGTGGGCTCTGCGGCTTCTACCTGCCCATCGCCGGATCGTTGTCTGCCGCATTCGGTGTGTGCGGCAACGAATTCGCCGCCGACGGGCGCGTGGTGCATGCGGAGTACGGCTGCGGTGCGCATTCCGATACCGAACTGCCCACCGGAGCAGGATCACCGCAATTCGAGCCGTACGACGACGCGGCTCTCGACGTCACCGTAGCGCCGACGCCTCCGGCCGAGACAAGTACTCCGGTCGAGGCGAGTGCGTCGGACGAGACCGCTTCCACGGGCGAGACCACCGACAGTGTGGACGGGTCCGACGGATCGACCGAGGGAACAGAAACGTCGGCCGCGGCCGAGGCCGTGCAGGTGGAGGCAGTTCAGGAAGCAGACGTACCGGCCGGTGAAACGGCTCCGGTATCTACCGAGTCTGTGGAACCCGAGGTGGCCGATGAGACTGAGCACGAAGAGGATTCGGTATCACCGAGCTGATCGACCCGTTCGATACCGGGTCGCTGCGCGAGTCGATTCTCGCGGCCTGGGGTTCGTCGCCCACGCGACTTCGTGAGGATTCGGCGTCCGAGTCGGATCTGGTGCGCGGAGGCTACCGCGATCGGCTGTTGACCGAGCTTGCGCAGAACGCCGCGGACGCGGCGTCGCGGGCGGGTGTTTCGGGACGGTTGGCTGTCTGGACCGATGACGCCGGTTCCATTCACATCGCCAATACCGGTGCTGCGCTCGATGTTTCCGGTGTACATGCACTGACGGCCCTGAGAGCGTCGGCCAAGTCCGCTGCAGATGGAGGCGTCGGGCAGTTCGGAGTCGGTTTCACCGCGGTGCGATCGGTGTCCGACGAGATCGAGGTGCGATCGCTGGGCGGCGGGGTGCTGTTCAGTGCGCGGCGCACCTCGGCTGCGCTGCGCGAGCGCGGGATGGCCGTGCCCGAGGCGGGCGTGCCGGTATTGAGGTTGGCGTGGCCGGTGGCGGAACCGCTCGCTGCGGGGTTCGACACGGAGATCGTGTTGACGCCGCGAACGGATGCGGACGCGGACTCCTTTGCGTCCGGATGTTCGGACGAGGCCGTGGATTTGCTTCTCGAACTCGAAGCGCTGGACTCGATCGAGATCGAGGGCGTTGTGATCGACTGTGTCAGAACGACACTCGATGCCCAGAGTGCCGACATCGCGATCGGATCACGAACATGGCGACAGTTCACCACCCCTGCCGCGCGCTGGCTGGCTCCGGTGGTCGACGGTCTACCGGTTCCTGCGTCACCCGACGTGTTGCGGGCTCCCACCCGATCGGACGAGCTGATGTCGTTGCCCGCGTTGGTGATTGCCGATGTGCCGATGCAGCCGGACCGGCGGCGCGTGCTGCCGGGTGCCTCGTTCGATGCGGTGGCACGCGGGTACGCAGAATTCGTAGCGTCACTGCCTGCGCCGTCGCGGGTGACGTTCGTGCCCGAGGTCGGATTCGCTCGAAGCGAGGTCGATGGGCAGTTGCGAGAGCTGATCTTCCGCCGATTATCCAGTGCGCCATGGCTTCCCGGTGCGCACGGACGCGACCTCGTACCCGAGCGGTCGAATGTCGTCGCAGACGCCCCCGAGGAACTCGCCTCGGTGCTGATCGACGTCGTACCCGATCTGGTCGACGCGACGCTGTCGGGAGCGCGCCACGCGTCGGCGCTCTCGGCAGTGGGGGTGCACCGGATCGGATTGGCCGGGCTGGCGGAGATGCTCGGTGGTCTGGATCGCGAGCCGCAGTGGTGGCAGCAGTTGTACGACGCGTTGACGCCCCTCGTCGTCGACGGTGTTGCTGCGGAAGAGCTTGCTGCCCTGCCTGTTCCGCTGGCAGATGGCCGCACGGTGACCGGTGCGCGAACAACGGTGATCGGCTCCGACGCCTCGGCAGCGGTGACGTGGGTGCGTCTGGTGCATCCGGGTGCAGTGAGTCCGCTGCTGACGCGGCTCGGTGCCCGCGCGGCAACTGCATTCGAATTGCTGACGGACCCGGCCCTCGAGGCGGCACTCGACGATCTCGACTGGGACAGCCACGACGACGTCGAGACTCTGGTGAATGCCGTTCTCGCCCTGGCCGCAGAGGCGGGTGAATTGCCCGGCTGGATCGGCGGCCTGCCACTCGAAGACGAGCACGGCGAGCTGCGCAGTGCCGACGAATTGTTGCTTCCCGGAGCGCCGTTGGCGAAGCTGCTGGTGCAGGATTCACCGTTCGGCGTACTCGCGCCTGCGGTGGTGACGAGGTTCGGTGAACGGGCGCTGCGCGCGGTGGGCGTCGGGTGGGGTTTCTCGGTGGTACGCGACGAGCTGCCGACGGGGCCCGATCACGACCTCGACGACGAGTCGGCGTGGTGGTCCGGCCTGTCCGCGGAACCGGACACGCTGCTCGCAGTCCGAGATCTCGATCTCGTTCGTTCGGACGCATGGTCCGAGGCGTTGACCGTTCTGCTCGACGATCCGAGTACCCGTGCGGCTCTGACCGATCGGGACGGCTACACCGCGTGGTGGCTCAGGCGTCATGCGCGAATGCAGAGGGTGCCCCTGAGTGCGTTCCGTGCGCCGTCCGACGAGACTTTCGCAGGCCTGCTCGATCCGCTGGATCACCCGCGCGCCGACGAGTTGGAGGCGGTGCTCGCCGCGCCGAAGTGCGAGAGCGTCGAGACAGCTCGTGTACTGCTGCAGGCTCTGTCGGATCCTCAGAGGCATCCGAGTCCCGCGGTGATCGCACGTACTCACACGCTGATCGCGACCGCAGTTGTCGACGGGCGCATCGACGTCGCCGACATCGATCCACCGGATCGAGTTCGCACTCTCGGCGGAGCCGTCATCGACGCGTCGGACGCGTTGGTGATCGACACGCCGTGGCTGGCAAGCGTCGTACCGCCGGAGGTTGCAGTTCTCTCGGACATCCCTACCGCGGCCGCTCTGGCGGACGTTCTCGACATCAGGCCTGCGTCGGAGGCGATCAGCGGAGAAGTGCTCGGAGTCGGACGTGTCAGCTCCTGGGACCGCGAACCTGGAGCTGTATTAGCCTGTGCAGTAATGGGATTGCCGCTGCCATCAGGAGGGGTGGTGGTGCACCGGGAACTGGTGGTCCGATCGACCGGGGACGTCAGTGGTGACCACGCCGTGCCGTTGTGGGTTACCGCAGACGGTACCGTCCACTGTGCGGCGAGTTGGGAGCGACCTCGTGGGCTTTGACGCGACAGTGCTGGACTGGATGGTCGGGCATCGAGTCGACTGGCTCACCACAATGTTCTGGATCATCACCACACTCGGCAACACGGTGTCGATGTTTCTGTTGTCCGCGGTGGTCGTCGTTGCGGTGCTTCGCGTCGGACGCAAATCGGATGCCGTGGTCGTCGCGGGGTCGATGCTCACCGGCTGGGGTCTGATGAATGCGCTCAAATTCGCGTTCGCGAGGGAGCGCCCACCGATGCCGGAGCGGCTGGTGGATATTGCGAGCCATTCGTTTCCGTCGGGCCACGCGATGATGTCGATGTTGCTTGCCACGGTGGCGATCGCGGTGATGATGCGATCGCCGCATCCGTGGCTGCATCGGCCGGTACTGCGTGCGCTACCGGTGGTCGCGTCCCTGCTGATCGGGTTCTCTCGGATCTATCTGGGTGCGCATTGGACCACGGACGTACTGGCCGGCTGGGTGTTCGGTGCCCTGTGGGGGCTGGGATGGATCTATGCCGTCAGGCTGATCAGCGCGAGAAATCCGAGCGCTGGGCGATGACGAGCAGCTCGTCGCGCATGGCCGGGCTGGAGACAGCGTTGGCGCGTGCGTAGAGGGCGCGGAGCGAGCGGACGTGGTTGCGACGGTTGCGGTACTGAGAGACGAGCTTCATGGCCTGGCTTTCGTGGATCAAAGAGGTTGATTAACTGACATAACCCATGGTCCACGTTAACTTTGTGTTACTCAACCGGCTGAGGGGTTAGTTTGCCCACGTCAGGGGCGGTGTGGTGATCGGGCTAACGTGATGCTGGTCTCAATCGAGGCCGCGCTGGGCGGTTTTGCTCCCACGACGTGACGCGGCTCTCTGCATCAGGAAGATTCCGAACCCTACGGCACCGACCGCAATGCCGGACCAGCACGTGGCGAGCGCATCGCCGGTGCGGTCTCCGGTGGCGGTGAACACGACCAGCGCGACGATCCAGCCGAGTATGCCGATCGCCAACACCGGAACCGGATCGGTGAGGCTGCGCGGGATCTGGGGGAGGTCGGCCACAAAATCACGCTACGCCACCATATTTCCCCAAGTCTCGCAGTGTGCTTTATCGTTCGCTCATGCAATTGTCGTCGCGGCTACTCGACAACTACTTCAAGATCACCGAGCGCGGCTCGACGGTGGGGTCCGAGGTACGGGGAGGCGTGGTCACCTTCGTGGCCATGGCCTATATCGTCGTCCTCAATCCGCTCATTCTCGGCAGCTTCTCCGCCGACGACGCAGCGGCCAAGACCGACGTGCTCGGCAACATTCTGCCGGTGGCCCAGGTTGCCGCTGTGACAGCGCTGGTGGCCGGGTTCATGAGCATCGCCTTCGGCATCATCGCGAACTACCCCTTCGGTATCGCGGCAGGCCTGGGCATCAACACGCTGCTCGCCGTGACCATCGCACCTCAGGTGACGTGGCCCGAGGCGATGGGGCTGGTGGTCATCGACGGCATCATCATCGTGTTGCTGGCTGTCACCGGGTTCCGCACAGCGGTCTTCAACGCGATCCCGGCGGAGCTGAAGGCAGCGATCGCCGCCGGTATCGGCGCGTTCATCGCGTTCATCGGGCTGGTCGACTCCGGCTTCGTGCGCCGTATCCCCGACGCCGCAGGTACGACGGTTCCCGTCGGGCTCGGCATCGACGGGTCGATCGCGTCGTGGCCGACGGTCATCTTCGTGTTCGGGCTGCTGCTGATGGGTGTACTGGTGGTGCGCAAGGTCCGCGGCGGACTGCTGATCGGCATCGTCGTCACGACGATCTTCGCGGCGATCGTCGAGGCCGTCACCGATGTGGGACCCTCCAACGGCGTCGACCCCAAGGGGTGGAATCTGTCGGTGCCGCAGTTGCCGAGCCAGTTGGTGCAATCTCCCGATCTGTCGCTCGTCGGCAACGTCGATCTCTTCGGAGCGTTCACACGCATCGGCGTGCTGGCGGCAAGCCTGCTGGTGTTCACGCTCGTGCTCGCCAACTTCTTCGACGCGATGGGCACGATGACCGGCTTGGGCAAGGAAGCGAATCTGGACAAGGACGGGAAACTGCCGAACATCGGTAAGGCTCTGGTGGTCGAGGGTGCCGGCGCGATCGTCGGTGGCGGTGCGTCGGCGTCGTCGAACACCGTGTTCGTGGAATCTGCGTCCGGAATCGCCGAGGGTGCCCGCACGGGGCTGGCCAACGTGGTCACCGGATTGCTGTTCTTGCTGGCCATGTTCTTCACTCCGCTCACGGCCGTCGTCCCGATCGAAGCGGCCGCTCCGGCGCTGGTCGTGGTGGGTGCGCTGATGATCGGGCAGGTACTCGACATCGACTTCCGACGCTTCGATTACGCGCTGCCCGCTTTCTTGACCATCGTGGTGATGCCGTTCACCTACTCGATCGCGAACGGGATCGGCGTCGGTTTCATCACCTGGGTGGTACTCGCGGTCGGATCCGGCCGTGCCAAGTCGGTACATCCCCTGTTGTGGATTGTTGCACTGCTGTTTGTTGCATATTTCGCGGTGGGACCCATCACCGAGGCGGTTACATGACGCGCGGTCGGTACCAGGGCGTATTCTCTGCGCTGTGACGTCGGGAAACGTAGTTAAAGACAACCGGGAATTGGCAAGCGATCTGTCGCTTGCGGTGGTGAGGCTGACTCGCCACCTTCGAGGTAGGCGAGTGGACTCGCAAGTATCACTGACGCAGCTGTCGGCTCTGGCCACGCTGAGCCGGGAGGGCGACATGACGCCCGGTGCGTTGGCTGCGCGGGAGAGGGTGCAGCCGCCGTCGATGACGCGAGTGATCGCGTCGTTGGCCGAACTCGGCCTCGTGGTGCGCACTCCGCACCCCACCGACGGACGCCAGGTGATCGTCTCGCTCTCGCCTGCCGGTCAGGAGCTGATCGCCGACGAGGCGAGCGCGCGCGAGGCGTGGATGACCGCCCAGCTCGCGGGCCTCACAGCCGAGCAACTCGACATCCTGCGTGACGCGGTGAACATCATCGGTGCCCTGGTGAGCGACTCCGAGTAGTTACCTAGGTTTATTATCTGAATGGTGGCCCCTGCTTCCTCTACATCCGGTTCGTCGATGTTCGCTGCTCTGAAGACTCGCAACTACCGATTGTGGGCGTCGGGGCAGATCGTCTCGCTGGTGGGAACGTGGATGCAGCGGGTTGCCCAGGACTGGCTCGTGCTGACGCTGTCCGGCGGCAACGGCTTCGCCGTCGGCATCGTCATGGCCCTGCAATTCGGGCCGACGCTGTTTCTCTCGGTCTGGGGTGGGGTACTGGCAGACCGGTACGACAAGCGCAAGCTCCTCATGATCACCCAGGTGTTCGCCGCAGTCTGTGGTCTGGTGCTCGGCGTGCTCGACGTCGGCAACATGGTCGAGCTGTGGCACGTCTACGTCATTGCCTTCATCCTCGGCTGCTCGTCCGCCATCGACGCGCCGGTGCGGCAGTCGTTCACCATCGAGATGGTCGGCAAGGAAACTCTCTCCAACGCGATCGCGTTGAACTCGATGACGTTCAACATGGCGCGGATCGTCGGGCCTGCGGTGTCCGGAGTTCTCATCACCCTCGTCGGTACCGGCTGGGTGTTTCTCATCAACGCGGTGTCGTTCGCCGCGGTGTTCGGTGCCCTGGTGGCGATGAACGTCGGCCAGCTCTTCCGTGTCGAACCGGCCCCGCGAGCCAAAGGGCAGGTGCGCGAAGGCTTCCGGTACGTCTGGGGACGGGGAGACCTTCGCGTGCTGCTGGCGACGGTGTTCATGGTCTCGACGTTCGGACTCAACTTTCCCCTGAGTCTGTCGGTGTTGGCGCGCAACACGTTCGGCAGCGGAGCCGACGCATACGGATTGCTCTCGACCACCCTCGCGGTCGGCACGTTGGCGGGAGCGACCCTGGCGGCCCGGCGCGCCACGGCCCCGCGATTGCGGCTCTTCATCGGTGCCGTCATCGCGTTCGGGCTGTTCGAACTGCTCGTGGGGTTGATGCCCAATTACGTTCTGGTGGCCATTCTGTTGGTGCCCACCGGCGCGTTGACGCTGACGTTCACGACGTCGGCGATGAACATTCTGCAGATGTCGGTACCGTCCGACATGCGCGGGCGCGTGATGGGCATCTACATGCTGTGCTTCCTGGGCGGAACCCCGCTGGGCAGCCCGGTGCTCGGCTGGCTCGCCGACGTCCTCGACCCACGCGCACCGCTCGTGTTCGGCGGCGTCATCTCACTGGCGACGGGTCTCTTCGCAGCCGTGTATCTACTGCGGCACAACAACTTGCGGATCACCGTGGTGCCGCCTGCCGACGGTCACCGGCTGCCCACTCTCGACACGGTGGCCGTCGGAAGCAAGGTCTGACGCTCGTCAGATCCACCCGTGGCGTCGGGCCAGTGCGCAGGCCTCGTGCCGGTTCGCCGCCCCGAGTTTCGCGGCCGCCGCGGACAGGTAGTTACGAGTGGTCCCCGGCGACAGATGCGCGCGCTGTGCGATCTCCGCGATCGATGCGCCGTCGGCGGCGAACTCGAGCACATCGGCCTCACGCGGTGTGAGCGGTGAGTCCCCGGCCCCGATGGCTTCTGCGGCGAGTGTCGGATCGACGTAGCGCCCGCCGCCGTGCACGGTGCGCACCACCTCGGCCAGGGTGGCGGCCGAGGTGGTCTTCGGCAGGAACCCCCGCACGCCTGCTTCGAGCGCCTTCTTCAGGTAGCCCGGCCGACCGTGACTGGTGACGATGATCGACGCGCAGGCGGGCAGTGTCTCGGCAATCTTCTGGGCCGTCTCGATGCCGTCGATCCCGCCCATCTGCAAGTCCAGCACCGCCACGTCGGGTGTGTGGGTGGCCGCCACGGTCAGTGCCATCTCGCCGGAGTCGGCCTGGCCGACGATCTCGATATCGTCCTCGAGATCGAGCATGGTCGCCAACGCCGATCGAATCAGATTCTCGTCGTCGGCTAACAGGACTCGGATCATGGTGTGGTCCTCGGGTTCTGGGTTGATGTCGGCAAAATCGCCGTGAGGGTGAAGTCGTCGCTGGTCTGTTCCGCGGTCACGGTGCCTCCGACTGCGACCAACCTTTCGCGCAGGCCGCTCAGGCCGGTGCCGTCGTCGCGACCGGTCGATGGTTGCGGATGATCGTTTATCAGTCGAATGCTGTTGTCGGTCAGCTCGATCCGGCAGTAGGTGGCCGCGGAATGTCGCAGAATGTTCGTCACTCCCTCGCGGACCACCCAGGCGGCCGCCTCGGCCGCACGCTCGGACAGGACCGAGGTCTCGTCGACCAGTTCGGTGGAGATGCCTGCCGCGGACAGCAGTGATCGAGCTCCGTCGAGTTCCGACGCCACATCGACCGATCGGTAGCCCCGGACCAGCTTTCTGGCGTCGGCCATGGATTCCTGGGCCAGAACGCGAACCTCGTCCATCTGGCCGGCCGCTCGGTCGTCCCCCCGACGAGCCAGCGTCGCGGCGAGTTCGCTCTTGACGGCTATGGCCGAGAGTGCGCGTCCGACGACGTCGTGCAGATCTCGCGAGAATCGCAAACGCTCCTCGGCCACCGAGAGGGCGGCGGCGGCGTCGCGGGTGGCGTCGAGTTCGGTGACGATGCGCAGCAACCACGCCGACAGTTGCACGGTGAACGCCATGAAGGCGATGAAGATGCCGAGTATCAGAGTTTCCACTGCCGGGGTTCCCAGAGCCGCAGCAAGCGCAGCGGCGGCCACGGCCGCGGCCAGGGACCATCGCAACGGAATCAGGGTCGCGACCGCAGTGGTGACGAGTACGGCGGCCCACAGTGCGTTGCTCGTGGTCCCTCCGGCAACCAGCACTACAGCGGCGACGGCCATGATCGCCAACGGGATTCGTGGGTTGGCCGTCGACTCGCCGCCGAGTGCGGGGGTGCGCTGCACAACTACGAAAGCGGCGGCGGCACACACTGCTGCCGCCGCCGTCGATAGATAATCGTCGTACTGAAGCGTTGTCAGCATCGCGCCGCCGGCAACACCGACGGTGATGAGCAGGAAGGACTGGCGGGTGTAGACGCGTACCTTGTCCACTGCACTGCTGTCGTTCCAGCCGTGCAGTGGATTGAGGTACTCGTACAGCTTCATGATCTCCAGCCTTGCAGACGGACGGCGACAGGTGCGATCTAGGACCGCGGTTCCCAGCGGAAGTGCGTACGGGCGATCAGGACGCTCCCGACGATCCAGGCGAGCATCACCGCGAGAGGCATAACGGCCTCGCCGAAGGTGCCGGCGAATCCGATCGACGTGTCGCCGGGCGTGGTGGTACCGAACCAGCCCAGATTCAGCAGGTCCGACACGGCCGCCATCGGAGTCAGTTCGATGACCTTGCTCAGCGAATCCGGAAGTACGTCGCGCAGCAGGGACGAACCGGCCATGGCGATCAGGATGACCGGCAGGCTGGTGATCTGCGCCGCTTCGGCGTTGCGGGTGAAGGCAGACGTGATCAATGCCAGAGCGGCGAACAATGCGGCACCGCCGAGAAGGGCAACGGCGACGAGCAAAGCATTGGTGGGAACCGGGCCGCCGAAGGCCACCACAACGGCACCGACGATCAGACCGAGTGCGACGGTGAGAATCAGCGAGGGTATCGCCGGTCCGAGAAGGATCTGAACGTCCGAGCTCTCCCCGGTACGAAGTCGCTTGAGCACCAACTCGTCTCGACGTGTGGCGTAGATCGAGAGCATGTTGTAGTAGACCATGAACACCAACAGGAACAGGGCGAAGATCTCGAGCGCCGCTCCGACGCCGGTGTCGGTCAGTCCGTCGTCGCCCCGGCTGCCGACGATCAGCAGCACGACGGGGAAGATCAACGGCATGACGACCGCGTTGAACAGCAGTACTCGGTTGCGTCCGAGCAGCGTGAACTCTGCTCGCGACAGGGCGGTCATCGTGTTCATGCGCTCATCACCTTCTGGTCTGTGAAGTCCGGCTTGTCGAATTCATCTGCGATGGAAAGGAATACGGTCTCGAGTGATGCCGCTCGGGCGTCCAGGCCGTGGAGCGTCACCCCGCTGGTGCGGGCCCACAGCAGCAGATCGGTCAGCGTCTCCTGAACCGAGGACGTCTGGATCGAGATCGTGTCACCCGAGACGTCCATCGACGTGCCCGGCAGCGACGGCAGTGCCGTGCCCGGGGCCTTCAGTTCGATCTTCGCCGGATGGTCGGCGACCACCTCGTCCACGGTGCCACTGCGAACAACCCTGCCGCGGTGCATGATCGCGAGTCGATCGCACAGCGACTCGGCCTCGTCCAGGTAGTGCGTCGTCAACATGATCGTCACGCCGGAGTTCTTCAGCTCCTGAATCAACCGCCATGTGTTGCGTCGACTTTCGGGATCGAGACCGGTGGTGGGCTCGTCCAGGAACAGGATGCGCGGACGGCTGATGATCGCGCAGGCGAGGTCCAGCCTGCGCTGCTCGCCGCCGGAGAGAAACTTCACCCGAGTATCGGCGCGATCGGCCAGGTCGACGCGACCGAGTACCTCGGTCACCGGCAACGGATCGCTGCAGGTGCCGGCCCACATTCGCAGACTCTCGGCGGTCGTCAGATCCTGTGGCAGGCCACCCTTCTGCAACATGATGCCCAGAGCCGGCCGCACCTTACGGCGATCGGACACAGGATCCATTCCCATGATCCGTACCGTGCCCTTGCTGGGCCGCGAAAGGCCCTGAATCACTTCGAGAGTCGAGGTCTTGCCGGCACCGTTGGTGCCCAGTAATCCGAACAGCTCACCCTCGGCGATATGCAGATCCAGAGCCTGGACGGCCTCGTACGCATTCTTGCCCGAGCCGTAGCGACGCGTCATGCCGTCGACGTCGATGATGGTCATGATTGCTTTCCCCACTGGCGCAGTCCGATGACGAACCGGACGCCCATGAAGGCGACTATGACGCCGAGTGCGACGAACGCCGGAAGCGACGTACCGACGATCGCGAACAGCACAGCGATAATCGCGAGACTGATGACGATGACGACGATCTCACGCGCCATGGTCGGAGCCGGTCCGAGCTCCATCAGATCGGTGAACAAATTTCCTTCGTCTGGTTGCTTCATGACTACGAGTCTGCTGCGCCAGAACCACCGAAAACAGTGCAGCGCATCATGACCTGAAGTGACACCGTCACGGTCCAGCCATGACAAAAGTCATGACTGTCGTTCTCCACCCGATCTCCACCCGTGGGTCGATTCGCTACCACCGCGATCTTCGTAGCGTTACCGCCATGAACATTGCAACGATTGCTCTCGTAGTCCTCCTGGTCGGATACCTGCTGGTGCGGCGCATGACCGGCCAGCTCATGGAAGCCCGGCGCATGCTGGTGCTGCCGGCGATTCTGGCCCTCGTCGGGTTGGCATCACTGAACTCGACGGACCTGTCGGCCACGGCCATCGGGTTCCTGCTCCTCGGCTGCATCGTCGGCGTGGGCTTCGGCGTGATTCGCGGCTACACCGTCAGAATCTCCGAGCGGGACGGGACGGCCTGGATGCGGTACTCGGTCGCGTCGATCGGCCTGTGGATCGCCGCCATCGCCGTCCGCGTGCTGCTGATTCCGGTGGAGAGCGCCATCGATCCGACCGCGGCGTCCGTCGCCGGTCAGGCCACGATGCTGGCCGTGGGCATCGGATTCCTCGCCGAGTCGATCGCCGTTCTCTACCGCGCCATGCACTCCGACGCCACCATCGTCTGGCGCGCCGACAAGTCCGGTCACCACACGATCTCGCCTACGCTGTCCGACATGCACAATCGGGTTCGCGGCGGAGGAACGAAGATTCGGTGACATCGGCACCCAACCCCGACGTACGGTTGCCCACGCTCGACAGCCTCAGGCTGTCGAGCCGGCCGTATGTTGCGGCCATCGTGATCGTCGCGGCCTTTGCCACCTCGGACCTGAGCAATCCGATTCTGCTCGCGCTGCTCGTCGTCAACAGTGCCGTGCTGATGGCATCGGCGATTCCGCGGCGGTTCGTGGGTCCGCGTTCGTCTCTGGTCGGTGCGGGTGTCGCGCTGGTCGCGTCTGCAGCGATGCTTCCCCTCGGGGGCACCACTGCGGCAACGCTGTTCCCGTTTCTGTTCGCGGGACATGCGGGGTGGCGATTCAAGCCGTCGATCTCGTTCCCGTTCGCGATCGCGCTCAGCGTGGCGTGCGCAACCGCGCTGTGGATCGCCGAGCACAATGGTGTCGACGGATGGCCATGGGCTACAGGGCTGTTCGCGGGTTGGCCGGTGCTGATCGGGTACTCACGGCGCAGTCGGCTGGACGCACTGCGTAATGCGCGCCGCGCCACCGATGCCGAACTCCGCGAGCATGCCCTGGCCGAGCGTGCCCGCATCGCCCGCGACATTCACGACGTTCTCGCGCACTCGCTGTCCGGGGTCAACATGCAACTCGAAGTCGCCGACGCGTTGCTCGACGCCGGCCGCGCCGAGGAGGCCAGAGCGGCAGTGGGCAAGGCGCAGAGTCTCGTTCGGGAAGGACTCACCGAGACCCGCCGTGCCGTACGGACTTTGCGTCAGGATGCGCTGCCCCTCGTGCCGACGTTGGCCGCTCTCGTGGGCGAGGACGCGAGCTTCCGTGTCGACGGCACGGCGTGCGATCTCGATACTCCGCAGGCCCAGTTCATGGTTCGGTGCGCGCAGGAGGCGATGACCAACGCACGCAACCACGCCCCCGGGGCTGCTGTCGATGTAGTGCTTCGGTTCGATGCCGGATCGGTCGAACTCTCCGTGGCCAACGGCCCAGCCCTGTCGCCACCGGACCCGGTCGAGAGCACAGGAATGGGGCTTGTCGGTATGCGCGAGCGCGCCGCGCTCGTCGGCGGGTCGGTCACTGCCGGTCCCGACGGGCGCGGTTGGATCGTGCGTGCCCGGGTTCCTCTGCACAACCGCGCAGAACCGGATACGGAAACGAGAGCATGAGCATTCGGATAGTGATCGCCGACGATCAGGCGTCGGTGCGTGAGGCGCTGGCCACGATGTTGGACCTCATCGAGGACATCACCGTGGTTGCGACCGCTGCCGACGGAGCGAGCGCGGTCACCGAGGTGACCGCGGCGATGAGCGACGATCCCCTCGACGTGGTGCTGATGGATCTGCGGATGCCGGGAACCGACGGAATCGAAGCCACGCGAATCCTGAAGGGGCGCTTCCCCGACTTGCCCGTGGTGGTGTTGACGACCTTCTCGGACGAACGCTCGATACTCGATGCACTCGGCGCTGGCGCACGCGGATATCTCACCAAGGACGCCGGACGGGTCGAGATCGCGGCGGCATTGCGCGCGGCAGCAGCGGGGCAGGCGGTGCTGAACCCGGAGGTCCAGGCACGATTGCTCGGAGCCGTCGAAGCGCCTCGCACGCAGCAGATCCCGGCCGGGTTGACGCCACGCGAGCTGGACGTCCTTCGCGCGATCGCCGCCGGCCTCTCGAATCGGGAGATCGCTCAGCAGATGTTCGTCAGCGAGGCGACGGTCAAAACACACATCAATCATCTGTTCGCCAAGGCACAACTACGTGACCGGGCTCAGGCCGTGCATTTCGCATTCACCCACGGTTTGGCGGGATAAGCGGCTCACCTGCGGGAACGCACCTGTTCGGGTACTTTCAGCTCGTGAATCGTACCGACCCGGCGAGGCCGGCAGTTGGACCTGGCCGTCGTACACAGATGCGCGTCATTCTGGTGGGCTCGGTGCCCAACCTCGTGCAGTGGTTCAACCTGTACCTCTACGCGACGTTCGCGCCGTACTTTCGGACCGAATTCTTCGATCCGGCCTCGACGAACTCACTCGTGTACGTCTACGGACTCTTCGCACTGACCTTCGTCGTGCGCCCGCTCGGCTCCTGGCTGTTCGGCAGGCTCGCGGACGTTCGAGGCCGACAGTTCGCGCTCGTCGCGGCGGTCACGCTCATGTCGGCCGGATCGGTTGCTCTGGCGGTCACTCCCACGGTCCACGACATCGGTGCCTGGGCAGCGGTGATCCTCGCGGTCGTGAGCATCGTCCAGGGCATCGCAACCGGTGGCGAGTACGCGGCGGCGACGGTGTTGCTCTCCGAGTCGGGCACCCGAGGTCATCGCGGATTCTTCGCCTCGTTCCAGGCCGCGACCATCGTCGGCGGCCTCGTGCTCGCGCAGACGTGCCTACTCGTGCTGCTCGCGAGCACCGACCGTGCGGCAATCTCCGAGTGGGGCTTTCGCCTCGCGTTCGCCGCGGGAGGCGCGGCCGGCCTGGCGTCTCTGTGGTGGGCGCGCGGACTCGATCGCGCCCCGCGAGAACCGACGGCACCGCAGGCGGACCGGGACGCCACGATGGGAGCGCTGTTTCGCGATCACTGGCGTCCGCTGTTGTGGGTGTTCCTGCTGACCGCGGGAGGAAGCGCGGCGTTCTACACCTACACCGTCACGGTTCCCTCGATCGTTCGCGAGACGTTCTTCGCCGCGGACGGGGCCAGGGGAGAGCTCACCGCGACCGGCCTCGTACTCGCGGCCTTCGTTGTGCTCATGGTGCTGCAGCCGGTCGGCGGTGCACTGAGCGACCGCATCGGCAGAAAGCCCTTGCTCGTCGTATTCGGGTCGCTGGGGATACCCGCTACCGGGGCGTTGGTGCTGGCCACCACCCGGGTCACGTCCCCGCCCGCGGTCTTCGTCATCCTGGTGAGCGCATTCCTCGTACTCATGTGTTACCTGTCGGTGAACGGCATCGCCAAGGCGGAAGTATTTCCCCCACACATCCGAGCGCTGGGCGTCGGCTTCGGCTACGCCGTGGCGAACTCGCTGTTCGGGGGTACGGCACCGTTGATCTACCACGCCACGAGCGGTCACGGCAGTGTCGAATTCATCGCCTACATGACGGTGCTGCTCGCGGTGACGCTGTACGCCGCCCTCCGGATGCAGGGCGGCTCGGCGACTGCGCTCGACAAGCCGAACGGGACGGTCTAGAAACCCCAACCCATGACGGCCGGGCGTGCTGTTCCGAACGTCAGATCCAGCGCATGCAGAGATTCCTCGTTGCGGGCGGTGAGGCGATTGGCCGCGGCGAACAACCTGGCCCGGTGCGTGCCGAAGTAGATGCTGGCGAGCACATCGATGTCGAGTTCGATGTCCGGTTCGGATTCCACCCGGGTGCAGGTCGCTGTGCCATCGGTCACGGTGAACGAGTAGGTACCGCCCGCTTCGAGGAACGGATCTCGCACGGCGATGATCAGAGACGTGTCGAGAGCGTACGTGCGCGCCTCGAGCGCTGCCTCGACGTGCATGATGCGGGCCCACAGAGCGTCGTGGTGAGCCGTGACCTTCGGTAGCCGGTTGTTGGTCAGCAGGAACGGCAGTGCTTCGTCCCGTGCCTGCCTGACCTCGATGGTGTCGACCAGGTCGACCCCCACCAGGATCTGCCACAGCGCGGCGTACGCGTCGTCGGTCACGGCGATGAATTCCTGCACCACCACCCGGCTTGGATTGCGTCCGCGGCGGTAGGCGACGTAGCCGTCGGCATGGACGATGAAGAACAGTGCGGTCAATCCGTCGCGTCGGTTCTCGCGATCGGCGAAGAAGCGCTCCCAGCGGATCGGCGGCTTGGGCTGGGCACCTGCGGTCTGCTGCTGCCACCGGTGGTAGATGTCCGGGAGCAGTTCGGTGGCCTCGGCCGATTCGATCAGCCGCACACCCGTCGCCGGGGGAGCGTCCTTGCGGAACTGCGCGAACCGGCGGTCGATCGAGACGCTGATCTCCTCGGTCACCGGCCCGTACCCGAAGCGTCCGTAGATCGTCGCCTCGCTGGCTGTCAGCAGAGACAGGGGCGCACCCGCGTCGTTCAGAGCGCGGTGTTGCTGGGTGAACATCGATCGCAGGATGCCGCGTCGGCGATGCGTCGGTGCGACCGACACCCAGGACACTCCGGAGGCCTCGACCTGCGCGCCGCCCGGAACGGTCACCGACATCGGGAAGTGCATGGCGACACCCACCGGGGTCTCGCCGTCCCATGCCAGGTACACGTGCTCGGACTTGGTGAGGATCTGCGTCTCGGCAAGATCCTCGGCGTTCTGGTGCTCGCCGAACGCGTGGGCGTCGAGTAGCGCGACGGCATCCCAGTCGTGGTCGGAGGCGGTGCGGATGGTGATCGATTCGTCGGTAGTCATCGCTCTTTACTTTTCCATACAGATGTAGGCCTTCGCCGACGGACTGCCGGAAAGGCCGGGTGACAAGATGAGCGGGTGGTTCATGTAATCGATGTCGACGATCCTCTCGACCCCCGGCTGGACGATTTTCGCGACCTCAACTCCTCGGACAGGCGACCCGATCTGCCCGAGGGCAAGGGTTTGGTGATCGCCGAGGGGGTGCTTGTCGCGCAGCGCCTGTTGACCTCGCGTTTTCCGATGATCAGCCTGCTCGGCGTGGATCGACGACTCGACGCGTTGCGCGACGATCTCGCAGAATCGGATGTCCCGTTCTATCGGACGTCGGCCGAGGTGATGGCCGAGGTCGTCGGCTTCCATCTCAATCGTGGAGTGCTGGCGGCGGCGAACAGGCCGCAGGCCCTCGAACTGGACGAGGTGCTGGCCGGCGCGAACACGGTGGCGATTCTCGAGGGGGTCAACGACCACGAGAATCTCGGGTCGATGTTCCGGAATGCGGCCGGCCTCGGCGTCGATGCCGTGCTGTTCGGTGCCGCGTGCGCCGATCCGCTGTACCGGCGGTCGGTACGGGTGTCCATGGGGCACGTTCTGCGCGTGCCGTTCGCGAAGGTGCCCGAGTGGCCGCGTGGTCTCGATCGTGTTCGCGCGCACGGTTTTCAGCTGATCTCACTGACGCCCAATCCGGAGGCCGTATCGCTGGCCACGGCGATGACGGGGGAGAAGGTCGCGTTGCTGCTCGGCGCAGAGGGTCCGGGTCTGACCGAACATGCCATGCGCGCCACAGACATTCGGGCTCGTATCCCGATGGCACCGGGTACCGATTCACTCAACGTCGCGACGGCTGCGGCAATGGGATTCTACGAACGGGTGCGTCTGACGTGACCGATCGAGACCCGGGTGTTCGCTGGACAGGTCTTCCGATCGCCCTGATCTCGGCGACACTGGTGGCAGTGGCACTGACGGCATTCGGCCTGGAACTGGCCAGAATTCAACCGCTGCTCGCGATCGGCTTGAACATCATCGTCGTGGCAGGCGCAGCCCCGACGGTCCTGCGATGGATCGCCGTCCCGGTCTGGCGCTGGGCCGTCTACGGTGCGAGTGCCGGTGCGCTACTGAGCTTCGTGGCACTCGCGGCCCTGGCCTTCTGACTCGCCTATTTGCGCGAGAACCAACGCTTCTTCGGTCGCGGTGCCGTCTGGTCCGAGGCGTCCGACATGGGGGCCTGGCCACTCGAACCGTTCGAGCCTCGGCTCTGCTGGTTCGGCGGCGGTGGCTCCTGCCCGGGAACGTACATCGTGAAGCCGCAGACCGGCAGTGTGGCCGGATCGAATTCACCGGGGTGCGGGGCACCGGTGTAGCGGAATCCGAGCCATTGGGCGTTGGCGGCCTCGGCGAATTCCTGCGGGTGAAACGGCAGAGACTGAGGATCCGGCATCACTCCGGGGGGATAGATCAGCGGATGCTCACCGGCCCAGAACGAGCGCTCCCACACCAGCGGTAGGCCCGCGTCCTCGTAGATGTACACCGGAGTAGCGCTGAACGATCGACGAAATTCACCGCGTTCCCAGTAGGCGAAGGCACCCCACGCGTGCTGGGGATCCGATGCGACGAGATAGGTGTGCTCGGATGCCAGAGGGCGAGTGAAGGATTCGGGAAGCGTCGACGGTGTCGGGACCGAAATATTGGACCCGCACACCACGGTCACGCCCGGATAGCAGCCGATGAAGACGTGATCGTCGTCCACACCCGCCGATGTCGATATCGGACCCTGAGCGAGGGGCACAGCGGTCAGGTGGGGGTACAGACGGCCGACGAGGGCCGTCGCAGCATTCCAGTCCGAGGTGGTCGCCTCTCGGAGGACAGAAATCGGATCCGGTGTGTCCACGTACCAGATCGTTGACGCTTTGGCCCCCACTGCCGGCACCTCTCTCTCCGTAAGCTTCGTCGGAAGCCTACGGCGTGAGCGTCGGCAATTTGTCACCGAGCGGTAAATCGGTCATTCGACGAAGTCAGTCGTGCATCGACGAAGTCAGTTGTGACCGCTGCTACGGACGCCGAGCAGGACGTCTTCCCAGGACGGCATGGCCGGTTTGCCGCGTTTGTCCTTACCGCCGTGACCGGGTGCAGCTTTGGGCGCGGGCTTGGGGTCTCTGGCCACCGGCTCGTGCGGCTGATCGACTTCGGGGGCCGGGGTCTCGTCGGCCTCGATCTCGACCGTCTCGGCGTCGAGTTCGCTGTCCGAGGTGGTTCCGTAGTACTCGTCGAAGCTCTGCTGCGAGGCTTCGTCGTCTGCCGATGCGGGCGCGAGGGCGCGTACCGGAGCGAGGCCGCGTAGCTGACGTCCGAAGTCGGGGTCGATCAGTTCGTGTGCGGTGTCGTCGAGCGGCGCGATGGTGCCGCCGTGTCCGTCGGGCAGGAACTGCCAGTGCGCCTTGTTGGTGGTGCGTCCCGCCTGCCACTTCAGCTGTGCGACCCACTTGTTGTCCTCGTCGCGCCACGCGTCCCACTCGGCGTCGTCGAGATTGTGGCCACGAGCGCGGAAAGCAAGGGTGACGATGTCGAGCAGAGTCTGGACGGCGGGTCCGTCGTGGCGCAGCGGATGACCGGCCTGAGCCATCGACGCGGCCTGCGAGCGCTCGAGCAGAACGGGGTGAGCGAACACCTCGACGCGGCTGACGGCCATTCCGGAATCGGCGGCGACCTGTTCGATGGTCGCTCCACTCCGAATTCGAGCCTGGATTTCCTTCGGCCGAAGCAAGCTGTCCATTTCGATCTCAATCTGTCCTAGTCGAGCGATGTCGCCGCGTGAGGCCGCGCGGAGTTTGTCGTCGGCCGGAAGCCGGAATCTGTCGCCGGTCTTGGGATCTGCGCACACGACGAACTTTCCGTCGGCCTCGAGACCCACCACGTGTAAGTCTCGCACTGTGACCTCCTCATCGCGCCGGCTCGCGATACCGTCGAATTCGACCCTAGTTCACCGGGTGTCCTCGGTGGGTGTTCGACACGCATCGCTGCGCCGGCGATCGTTTCTCCATCAGAGAGTAGACAGCTGCGGGCTCGGCTGCACTCGATCGGCCGATGTTGCGTCAATTGTCTTGTGACGCAACATCGATGCGTCCCTCTGTAAGTACAACGTGCCCAGGCCGAGGCCGATGCTCAGGGCGACCGCGTGTCCGACGGCGGTGAACGACGGGTTCGATATTCCGCTGACGGCGACGACCGCGATCCAGAGCGCGGCCCAGCCCAGCCGCCACGGCATCGGTAGGTAACGAATCATGGATCCGGCCACCGCTGCAGCTGCGTAGCTGACCCCGACGTCGACTGCCATTGCCAGTGAGTCGGCCAACCAATCGACGCGTATGCCGATGAACAGTCCGACCGCAACCAGAGCCGTCGCGCCGATGTGGCCGGCGCTGAACGTGACCAGGAAGCGTCGCCAACCGGATATCCATTCGGCGACGGCGAACAGGAATGCGACTCCGGCGAGCCACAGCCAATTCACCCGACCCTCGGTGAGAAAGACGCTCGTGACGAGGGTGGCGAGGTGGCCGTCGGTCAGATTGTGGAGGTTGGTACTCGCCGCATGCAGCACGTGCCACCGGTCGTGCGGCCCGATCTGGCCGAGCGCTACCGTGCCTGCCGCCGCGAGGATGCAGTAGACCAGCGTCACGCGAATCCGCAGCGCGAATGCCAGGAGCCTGAACATACGAGCGCTCCCTCCGAGGTCGTTACGCTTGCGTACTTGAATGCAAGTGTAGGCCTCGAAGGGAGCACCCCAGCTGGGAGCTTGCTGGCAACTAGCTCACAGCGCGGAGACGACCCAGTCGATGCTCTTCGTCAGTGCGGTGATGTCGTCCGGCTCGATGGCCGGGAACATACCGACACGCAACTGGTTGCGGCCGAGCTTGCGGTACGGCTCGGTGTCGACGACGCCGTTGGCGCGCAGGATCTTGGCGACCTGAGCTGCGTCGACCTTCTCGTCGAAGTCGATGGTTCCGACAACCTGGCTGCGGTGATCCGGGTTGGTCACGAACGGCGTTGCGAACTCGCTCTTCTCGGCCCAGTCGTACAGGCGCGAGGACGAATCGGCGGTGCGCTTGGTGGCCCAATCCAGGCCGCCCTTGCCGTTGAGCCATTCGATCTGATCGGCGAACAGCAGCAGTGTCGCCACCGCCGGGGTGTTGTACGTCTGGTCCTTGCTGCTGTTGTCGACGGCGATCGGCAGCGACAGGAAGTCCGGAACCCAACGGCCGCTCGAGGCGATCTCGTCGACGCGGGCAAGCGCGGCCGGGCTCATCAGCGCGACCCACAGCCCGCCGTCGGCGGCGAAGCACTTCTGCGGCGCGAAGTAGTAGACGTCGGAATCTGCGACGTTCACCGGAAGACCGCCCGCACCGGAGGTGGCGTCGATCGCGATGAGGGCGTTCTCGGAGCCGGCCGGACGGCTGACCGGGATGGCCACGCCTGTGGACGTCTCGTTGTGTGCCCAACCGATGAGGTCGACGGACGGGTCGGAGGTGGGCTCGGGTGCACTGCCCGGCTCGGCCTTGACGACGATGGGATCGCCGATGAAGGGGTTGTTCTTGGCCACCGAGGCGAATTTCGAGCTGAACTCGCCGTTGGTGAGGTGCAGCGACTTCTCGCGAATGAGGCCGAACGCAGCGGCGTCCCAGAACGCGGTGGTGCCACCGTTGCCGAGCACTACCTGGTAGCCCTCGGGGAGCGAGAACAGATCTTTCAAGCCACTGCGTACGCGTCCGACGACGTCCTTGACGGGCTTCTGTCGGTGGCTGGTGCCGAACACGGACGCGCCGACGTCGACCAGGGATTGCAGCTGCTCGGGGCGAACCTTGGACGGGCCGCAACCGAAGCGTCCGTCGGCGGGCAGGAGATCGGCGGGAATGATCGGCAAATCGGCCATGGAGTAGCGCGTCCTAGCGTCGATGGAATATGGCACCCACAGGGTAGTCGGGTACCGCCATGGCTTCGACTACCGGATCAGATCCCAGCCGTCGACGGACTCGGGCGTGCGGGGTTCGGGGCCGGTGTACAGGGCGGCGGGGCGGACGAGTTTGCCGAGGCGTTTCTGCTCGAGGATGTGCGCGCACCAGCCTGCGGTGCGTCCGCAGGTGAACATGGCGGGCATCATGTGGGCGGGGACCTCGGCGAAGTCGAGGATCACTGCGGCCCAGAATTCGACGTTGGTTTCGATGGCGCGGTCGGGGCGGCGTTCACGTAGTTCGGTCAACGCGGCTTGTTCG
>NZ_NOXY01000004.1:0-68694 GCF_002258735.1 Rhodococcus sp. WWJCD1 | reverse complement strand
GGACAACCAGGTTCCCCCGTTCACCGCCGGGCAACCGATCGACGAGGACGAGGTCCTGCCGCGGCAGTCCGTCGTCGTCGAGGTCGGTGGCCGCCGCGTCGAGGTCTCACTGCCCGGGGAACTGTCCCTCGGCGGCAACAGCGGGCCTGCCGGAGCAGTACGCCGCAAACCGAAAGCCCGTACCCGAGGCGGTGCCGGAGCAGGCGCGGCGTCCGGTGACTCGGTCACCGCACCGATGCAGGGCACCGTGGTCAAGGTCGCCGTTACCGAAGGCCAAACCGTCGAAGCAGGGGACCTCATCGCCGTCCTGGAAGCGATGAAGATGGAAAACCCCGTCACCGCCCACAAAGGCGGCACCATCACCGGCCTGACCGTCACCGCAGGCGACGCCATCACCCAAGGCACCGTCCTCACAGAAATCAAGTAGGGAGTATCCGATGACTGCCCTCGCTGAATCGTTCGACGGTGATACCTCTCCGGCGCATTCGACCGAGCTCGAAATCGTGTCGACGGTGCTGCGCATGGCGTCGGCCGCGCGGGTTCGTCTGGCGGAGGCACTGGACGCACAGGGGCTGAGCTGGGCGAGGTACGAGGTGCTGGAACTGGTGTGCAGGCGAGGGCCGACGTCGTACAGCACATTGTCGCGAGAGCTGGTGCGGCACAGAACAAGTATCACCGCGACCACCGCGACCCTGGTGGACGCGGGGCTGCTGGTGCGAAGCGTCAATCCGCGGAATCGGCAGCAGTACTTGGTCGAGGCCACCGACTCGGGCCACCGTGCGGTGACGCGCGCCGAGCGTGCGCTCGAGCGCGCCCGGTCGCGGATGGCGGTCGATGCGGACTCTGCCCAGACGCTCGAGGTTCTGCGGGGGATAGAGAAGCAGTGGAACGGTCGGCACTGATCGGCGGCTGACTGCAACGGCGCGCATGGTGTGATTCGAGTACCCCTGGGGTGATACCCCCAGGGGTACTTGCATACCCCCTTGGGTATATGCGATGGTGGGCACGTTCGATCGCTCGGGGTTTCCTCTGCCCCGATCGATACCCCCACCCGTATAGGAGAACCATGTCGCTGCGCGATGCCGAAACTCTTCGTCCACCTGATGACCTGCCCGCGAGCAGGCCAGGCCTACTCGGCCGTGCGGGTGCTTCGATGGTGACCCATCGCCGTTGGGTGTTCGGCGTGTGGCTCATCGCGTTGATCGGCCTCGGTTCGTTTGCGCCGTCGGTGTTCTCGTCTCTCGCCGGGGCGGGATGGCAGGCGAACGGATCCGAATCCGTTCAGGTTCGAGAGCTGGCCCAGCAGCATTTCGGCGGCAACTCCTCTGCGGCGGTGCAGGTGGTCGTCCACTCCGACGCGGCACCCGTCACCGATCCCGCCGTCCAGGATGTGATTGCCGACGTGTCCGACGTGTTCGCCGGTGACTCCAGATTCGGGGACGTTGTTGCGCCGCAACCGGGTATGACGATCAGCCCGGACGGCCGCACCGGCATCGTCATCGCCGGTGCGAACGGAACGACCGACGAGATGGTCAAAGCCGTCGACGATGTGAAGGAGCGGTTGACCGCGCTCTCGGGCGACGGAATCGAGGTGTATCCCACTGGCTCCTCGGCCCTGTGGTCGGACTTCAACAAGGCGAACCACGATGCGATGATCCAAGCCGAATTATTCTCCTGGCCCGTCACATTGGCGATCATGGTGCTTGCCTTCGGATCACTCGTCGCCGCGGGATTGCCGCTGCTGCTCACGGTCGCCGGGCTCGTCGCATCCGCCGGTGGTCTCGTTCTGCTCAACGGTGTCACGCCGATCTCGGTGTGGGCCATGAACTTCGCGATGATGTTCGCCCTTGCTCTCGGAATCGACTACGCGCTGTTCATCGTCGCTCGATTCCGCGATGCATTGCGAAACGCCGACCCTCGGGCGGCAGTGGCCGAAACCATGGACACCGCGGGCAAAGCCGTCGTGTTGTCCGGTCTGACAGTGTTGGTGAGTCTGTCCGCAGTACTACTGGTCCCCGCGCCTGCGGTGCGTACCATGGCTGTCGGGATCATGCTGGCCGTCGCGTTCGTGTTGCTGGCGACCATGACACTGCTGCCTGCGGCATTGGGGGCGCTCGGACCCAAGGTCAACGCCGCATCGTTGCCGTACGCCAAGCGTCAGGAGCATCGATCCCCGAAGTTCGCAGCATGGGGTGAGTTGTTGCACAAGCACCCGTGGCCGTTCGCCGCTGTCTCCGTGGGAATTCTGATCGCCCTGGCACTCCCGGTGCTCGGTTTGAAGGTCGCGATGCCGTCCATCGCCGTGGTGCCGGAGGATGCACCGGTGCGGCAGGGCTACGAGCTGGTGCAGGCCCAGTTCGGCCCGGGTGCACCGGGTTCGCTGCAGATCGTCGTGCCCGAAGCGGATGCTGTCGGCACCGCTGAGGCGGCAGCTCGAGTCGAGGGGATCTCGATGGTGACTCCGCCGCAGAGTGCGACCGATGGATCGGGATATGCACTGCTGCAGGCAATTCCGTCGGTCGATCCGTCCGACGAGGCGATGGGCTCGATTCTCGACGATCTGCGCACCGCTCTGCCCGACTCCGCGCTCGTCGGAGGAGCGCCCGCGGAGAACCTCGACTTGCAGCAGGCCTTGAACGACTACCTGCCGATCGTCGTCGGGATCATCCTGGTCCTCGGATTCGTGCTGCTTCTGGTGGCACTGCAGGCCCCGCTGATCGCGCTGCTCGGCACGCTGGTGAGCCTGCTGTCCACTGCCGCAGCCTTCGGCGTCGCCAAGTTGATCTTCCAGGACGGCCACGGCGCATCACTGCTCGGTTTCACCCCGCAAGGATTCCTGGACGGCTGGGGTCCGGTGTTCTTCTTCGCGATGATCTTCGCGATCGCCATGGACTACACCGTTTTTCTGCTGGCCACCGCCAAGGAGCATTACGAGCGCACCGGTGATTCCAAGGTGGCCCAGGTCGACGGCTTGGCTCACTCGGGACGAGTCATCTTTGCCGCCGCAGCGGTGATGGTGGCAGTGTTCTTCACATTCGCACTGTCGGATCCGCTGCCCCCGAAGGAGATGGGCATCATCCTCGGCGTTGCGGTACTGCTCGACGCGTTCCTGGTTCGACTCGTGCTGCTTCCGGTACTGCTACGGCTGACCGGACACGGCGCGTGGTGGTCGCCGGCATGGCTGCGTGCCGTGTTGCCCTCCATCCGCTTTTCTCACTGAATCAACAGCTCCCACCGAACAACAGCTTTCGAGGAGACACCATGAACATCGCACTGTCCACCACGCTGACCGACACCGATTTCGACACCGCGATCGACAGCACGAAAAAGGCGCTGTCGGAACAGGGTTTCGGAGTCCTCACCGAGATCGATATGCAGGCGACTCTCAAAGCGAAGCTCGGCGAGGACATGGAGCGCTACATGATTCTCGGTGCATGCAACCCCGGGCTGGCGCACCGTGCGGTCGGTGTCATGAAGCAGATCGGGTTGCTGCTGCCGTGCAACGTGATCGTGCGTGACGACACGGCGGCACCGGGATCGGTGATCGTCGAGGCGATGAACCCGGCCATCATGGTCGAGTTCACCGGCGAGCCGGAATTGGCCTCGGTCGCCGCGGAAGCGACGACCAGGCTGAAGGCGGCCATCGTTGCTCTGGGTGGGCGTGGATCCAACCCTGCCTGATGCCCCCGGGGGTACCATCGAGTTCGACACCACCACCATCGAGGGGATCGACATGATCGGCGACGAAGACAGCATTGCACTGGTACTCAACCGACTCAAGCGCGCACACGGTCAGCTTGCCGGTGTCATCGGGATGATCGAGAACGGTCGCGATTGCAAGGACGTCGTCACCCAGCTCGCTGCTGTCTCGCGTGCGCTGGACAAAGCTGGATTCAAGATCGTGGCGACAGGTCTGCGTGAGTGCATGACGGGTGAGGGTGCAGACGGTAAGGAGCCGATGTCCGAGGCTGAACTCGAAAAGCTGTTTCTGGCGTTGGCCTGACGAGGTGAACACTTGGGGTTCAGGCCGGCAGATTCGGCCGAATACTTGACTTGGTCCAGAAAACCGGAGGATACTGGCCGCGTGATGCCGATTTCGCCGCATGCGGAGCAGTTGCGCACTGCCGATATGCGCGTGACCCGTCCCCGGGTCGCGGTACTCGAGGTCGTCGAAACCAACCCGCACGCAGACACCGACACCATTCTCGGGCTCGTGCGATCCATGCTGCCCGAGGTGTCGCGGCAGACGGTCTACGACGTCCTCAATGCATTGACGGTTGCGCGCCTGGTTCGGCGGATCGAGCCGGCGGGTTCGCCCGCGCGGTACGAATCGCGCGTCGGCGACAATCACCATCACGCCGTATGCCGCTCGTGCGGCGTCATCGCCGATGTGGATTGCGCAGTAGGCGAGACGCCGTGTCTCACGGCATCGGACTCCGTCGGTTTCACTATCGACGAGGCAGAGGTCATCTACTGGGGCCTCTGCGCACAGTGTTCGGCAGCTCGTGAGCAGCCGTCGGTTCCCGTTCAGTTCCCTCCCCGGTCTCGAACACAGCAGAGTTCGTGACCACCGATCACAGCCCGATCGTCATACCTTGGAAGGAAGCACGTGTCTGAAGATCACGTAACACGCGAAAAAGAGATGAACGAGGATCAGCCGCAGGAAGGTGGCGGTGGCAAGTGTCCGGTCATGCACGACTCGATGCCGAGGCCCGTCGAAGGCGGAAGCAATCGTGAGTGGTGGCCGAAGTCGCTGAATCTGAAGATCCTCAAGAAGAACCCGGCAGTCGGCGACCCCATGGGGCCCGACTACGACTACGCAGCCGAGTTCAACTCTCTCGATCTCGCCGAGGTCAAGCGTGACATCGAGGCCCTGATGACGAATTCGCAGCCGTGGTGGCCTGCCGACTTCGGTCATTACGGCCCCTTCTTCATTCGCATGGCATGGCATGCAGCGGGCACGTACCGCAAGCAGGACGGACGCGGCGGTGCCGGAGCCGGCATGCAACGCTTCGCGCCGCTGAACAGCTGGCCCGACAACGCGAGCCTGGACAAGGCCCGGCGCCTCATCTGGCCGGTCAAGCAGAAGTACGGCCGCAAGCTGTCCTGGGCCGACCTGATCGTGCTCACCGGCAACGTTGCAATCGAATCCATGGGTCTGCCGACCTACGGCTTCGCCGGCGGACGCGTCGACGCCTGGGAGCCGGACGAGGACGTCTACTGGGGCCCGGAGCAGACCTGGCTGGGCGACGAGCGCTACGACGGTGATCGCACGAGCCTCGAAAACCCGCTTGCCGCAGTGCAGATGGGCCTGATCTACGTCAACCCGGAAGGCCCCAACGGCAACCCGGATCCGGTGCAGTCCGCACTGGACATTCGCGAGACCTTCGGCCGGATGGCCATGAACGACATCGAGACCGCGGCACTCGCCGTCGGCGGACACACGTTCGGTAAGACACACGGCGCAGCGGACCCCGACGAGCACATCGGCGCCGAGCCCGAGGGTGCCCCCATCGAGCAGATGGGCCTCGGCTGGAAGAACAGCTACCAGAGTGGTGTCGGCGCAGACGCGATCACCAGTGGCCTCGAGGTCATCTGGACCCCCACGCCCACCCAGTGGGACAACTCGTTCCTCGAGACCCTGTACGGGTTCGAGTGGGAGCTCTACAAGAGCCCGGCCGGTGCACACCAGTGGCGCCCGAAGAACGGCGAGGGCGCGGATCTCGTTCCCGACCCCGCCGATCCCTCCAAGCGTCGCCACCCGTCGATGCTCACCTCCGACATCGCGATGCGCGTCGACCCGATCTACGAGCAGATCACCCGGCGGTGGCTCGACCATCCCGAGGAGCTCGCAGAGGAATTCCAGAAGGCATGGTTCAAGCTCACCCACCGCGACATGGGCCCGGTCTCGCGTTACCTCGGCCCCGAGGTTCCCGCGGAGCCCCTGCTCTGGCAGGACCCGATCCCGGCCGTCGACCACGAGCTGATCGGTGACGCACAGATCGCCGAACTGAAGCAGGCCATCCTCGGATCCGAACTGACTCAGGAGCAGCTGATCTCGGCTGCATGGGCGGCGGCGTCGTCGTTCCGCGTCAGTGACAAGCGCGGCGGTGCCAACGGTGGCCGTCTGCGTCTGCAGCCGCAGGCCGGCTGGGAGGTCAACGAGCCCGACGAGCTCGCGCAGGTCATCCGCGTCCTCGAAGGAATCCAGCAGTCGTTCTCCGGAACGGTGTCCTTCGCAGACCTCGTGGTGCTCGGTGGCGTCGCAGCCGTCGAGCAGGCCGCCAAGAACGCAGGCGTCGACATCACGGTTCCCTTCACTCCGGGCCGCATGGATGCCACGCAGGAGAAGACGGACGTCGACTCGTTCTCCGATCTGGAGCCCAAGGTCGACGGTTTCCGTAACTTCCTGGGCAAGGGACAGAAGCTGCCGGCCGAGTTCAACCTGGTCGATCGCGCAAACCTGCTCTCACTCAGTGCACCCGAGATGACCGTGCTCGTCGGTGGTCTGCGCGTGCTCGGCGCGAACTACAAGCAGTCGACACACGGCGTCCTGACCGACAAGGTCGGCACGCTCACCAACGACTTCTTCGTCAACCTCCTCGACATGGGCACCGAGTGGGTTCCCACCGCCGAGGACGGCATCTACGAGGCCAAGGATGCCGCCACCGGTGAGAAGAAGTGGACCGGAACTCGCAACGATCTGGTGTTCGGCTCGAACTCCGAATTGCGCGCTCTCGCAGAGGTGTACGCCTGCGACGACGCCAAGGAGAAGTTCGTCCGGGACTTCGTCGCGGCCTGGGACAAGGTCATGATGCTCGATCGCTTCGAACTGAGCTGAATCGGGTAGTTCACACAACACCCCGCGAACCTGTGGTTCGCGGGGTGTTGTGCTGTGGCAGAAACCTTTTCGATCAGCGCTGCGACATCGCTTTCGCGGCCGCCTTGATGGCCCGTCGAATTCGGGGATAGGTACCGCACCGGCAGACGTTCTCGATGGTGTCGATGTCCTCGTCCGTCGGGTCGGGGATGCGCTTCAGCAGTGCGACGGCAGCCATGATCTGGCCCGGCTGACAGTAACCGCACTGGGAGACGTCCTCGTCGATCCACGCCTGCTGCACCGGATGGAGAACGTCGCCGTCCGCGAGTCCTTCGATGGTCGTGACCTCTTTGTCGGCGGCATCGGAGACCGGTGTGACACAGGGGAGTACCTCCTCCCCGTCGAGATGGCTCGTGCAGGCATGGCACACGCCGATGCCACACCCGTACTTGGGGCCGCGGACACCGAGTTCGTCCCGCAGGGCCCAGAGCAACGGCATGTCGTCGGGTAGGTCGACCGACACCGCGACCCCGTTGACGACGAACTTCTGTTCAGCCATGGATCCTCATTTCGGGAACGGATCGAAGTCGACGTCGAACAGGATCGGGAAGCTGGTGGGGGTGGTATCGGTGGCGCGTGCGTACGCGTTGGCCACTGCGGCCGCCGCAGCGGGCACCCCCAATTCTCCTGCTCCACCAGGGTTCTCGGTGGTGGGCGGCATGATCACCACTGACACATCCGGTGGTGAATCGCGTTGGCGGGCGTAGTGGAACTGCGAGTAACTACCTTCGAGCGGCAGCCCCTGCTCGTAGTGCAGTCCGGCCCTGAGGGTGGTCGAGATGCCGTCCATCAGACAGCCGATCATCTGGGCCTCGAGGCTGCGGGGGTTGACCACGCGGCCGACGTCTACGACTATGACGGCTTTTCTCACGCGGGGCGCTCGCGGGTCCTGCGCGTCGATCTCGACGAGATATCCTGCACTGGAACCGAACTCGGCATGGAACCCGATGCCCTGCGCCCGGCCGGGGCCGAGGTCTGCACCCCAGTTGCCCTCCACGGCCAGCGTGTTCAGTACATCACGGTGGCGGTCGCTCGCCACCGCCCCGATGCGTAGCTCCAGCGGATCGGTATCGAGGGCGCCGGCGATGCGATCCACCATGATCTCGGCCGCGGTACGTACCGTTCCGGAGAACACCGATCGCCAACTGCCGGTGGGCATCTCCACCGGTACCTCGACGAGGGTCCTGATGCTGCTGTCGGTGAACGAGTACGGGTCGCGGGTGCTGTGGAACAGCGTCTGGGAAATCAGCGGGGACGGTGCAAGTGCGTCGGTGACGAGGTCACCGAAACCGCCGTCGAAATCGGTGCACACTGCGGCCACGCGCTGCTCCCAGGAGATCACCGTGCCGCGGGCAAGGACCGCGTCGAACTTGGTGTGTACCGCGGGCCGGGCTCGGCCGTGCCGCATGTCGTCCACCCGCGACCACATCAGGCGCACCGGTTTGTCCATTGCTCGGGAGATGACGGCGGCCTCGAGTGGGCCGTCCAAGTAGAGCCTTCGGCCGAACGAGCCGCCGCCGTTCATCACGTGGGTGGTGACCCGATTCAACGGAATGCCCAGTGTCAGAGCAATTTTCTGCCCGGCGTAGTTGGGTAGCTGCATCGATGCCCAGATGTCCGCGCGATCGGCCCGCACGTCGGCGACTGCCGAATTGGTTTCCATCGCGGCATGCGAAACGGGAGCGAAGTCGAAATCGACGTTCAGTTTCGTTTCGCCCGGCAGCTCGGGCCTGCCTACTCCGCCGAGACCCGTGAACGCCGGGGTGCTCCGACGAAGCCTGCCCTGGATGGAATCGGTGGACTCGTCGTCGATCGTTCCGGCGTTCCACGTGACCACCGCGGCGTCCTTCGCGGCGAGCGCGTATCCGAAGGTGCGCGCCATGATGGCGACCCCGGTGGACACGACGGCAACATCGATGACCCCTGGCATCGCCCGCAACGCCGCCTCGTCCACCGAGGCGACGGTTCCGTTGATCGTCGGTGGGCGTCGGACGACGACAGGCATGGCGTCGGGCACGTCGAGATCGAGCGTGTAGGTGAGCCGACCGGTGACGATCGCGCGAGCATCCTGGCGCGTGGTCGGTGTGCCGACGACCGTCAGATCTTCCTCCGACTTCGGGTCCACCGCCTCGAAGCGCAGTTCCGGGGCCGCGGCAGCGGCTGCCAGCTCGCCGAAGTGCGCCGCCCGTCCGTCCGGTGCCATGACGACACCGTCGACGATCCTCAGCGTGCCGACATCGGCACCCCACCGATCGGCGGCAGCGCGCAGCAGCCGCGCTCGTGCCGTCGCAGCGATGGATCGAACGGGCTCCCAGAGAGACTGGATGGAGTTGGAGCCGCCCGTGTAGTGGTTTCCGATCAGTTCCTGCCGGCCACGTGAGAGTGACACGACGGTCTTGTCGAGAGACGTGTCCAGCTCTTCCGCTATCAGCATCGCCACCGAGGTGGTCAGTCCCTGTCCGATCTCGGCACGAGGCAACGCGCAGTGCACGGAGCCGTCCCCGCGCACCTCGAGGATCACCAGATTCGAGTCGGCGGGAATCGCGGTGAGGACCTGATCGGGCTCACCGTCGGTGCCGGCCGGTTCCGCGGACGCGGTGGTGCGTGTGACCAGCATCAACGTGGAGCCGGCCACTACAGCGGTGAAGAAGGAACGACGCGATACGGTGCGCCGTCCGGGTGTCGCGTGCGTCACATCGTCCTTTCGGTCGGGCCCGACTTTACAGTCGCCGATCCGACCAACGCCGCACGTCGAGGTTCGGCCGTTCGCCAGCCCGAGAATTCCCTCGGCCATTTGTCACTCGTCACGACGGCGCTACCTCGGCCGCCGTTATCGATTCGTTATATTTTGTTGCCCTATCGTGATATTGCCCCCAGATTCGCTGACATGTCCGAACGGCAGCATCGTTGACATGGAATCAGACAACGCGGCGGTCGGACCCGCACAGGACACACGTGACAACACTGCGACGAGTGGCCAGGGCTTCGGATCCTTCCTGGAAATGTTTCAGAGCGCGTCGACGACGAACTCCGAGCGCGAGCGCTGAATCGCGCAATGCGGAAGTGACCTCTGCGCCGAGTTAGCGTGACGGTATGCAGTCACCGATCACCCGCTACCTCGAATCCGTCCTCGACGATTGCCGACACCTCGACGGCGGGGCAATCGCGGAGGGTAACGCCGAACTCGAGCGAGCAGACCCCGAGACCTTCGCGGTGGCCCTTGCGACCGTCGGTGGATCGGTCTATGCCGCAGGTGATTGCGATACCGAATTCTCCATCCAGTCCATCTCCAAGGCCCTGGCGTATGCGTTGGCCGTCGAAGACAACGGACTCGAACGAATGCTGGAGGCCACCGACGTCGAACCCTCCGGCGATTCGTTCAACGAGATCTCGCTCGAACGCGCCACGGGTCGACCGCGCAATCCGCTGATCAATGCAGGAGCACTCGCTGTGCACTCGATGATTCGGGGGAGCTCGGCGCAGGAGCGTGCCGAGCGCATCAGGGACTTGCACAGCCGTTGCGCCGGAAGGCAATTGAGCACCAACACGTCGGTCTACGAAGCCGAGATCGAATCGGACGACCGCAACACCGCGATCGCCTACCTGCTGAAATCCGTCGGAATTCTCGCAGCCGATCCGGCCGAGGTGGTCGACGGCTACGCCCGTCAATGTTCGGTGGACGTCAACTGTGTGGATCTGGCCACCATTGCGTCGGTGATGGCCAACGGGGGAGTCGATCCCATCACCGGGGAACGGTTGATCGACGGTGCGGTCAATCGTCACGTGCTGTCGGTGATGTCCACCTGCGGGATGTACGACGGATCGGGTAGTTGGGTTGCGGCGGTGGGTATTCCGGCCAAGAGTGGGGTGGCCGGTGCGATCGTCGGTGTGCTGCCCGGGCAGGTCGGGTTGGCTGTGCTGTCGCCCAAGTTGAACGAACACGGAAACAGTGTGCGGGGAGTCGCCGTGTTCGAGCGCCTCTCTCGGGATCTCGAATTGCACATGATGCATGTGGCACCGAGTGGTACGTCGGCCATTCGTGAGGTAACGGGTGAGGACGCCACGATCGTGCACCTGCAAGGTGACCTACGTTTCGCCGGAGCCGAGTCTGTCCTGGCCACCTTGGCCGAGGGCATCGACGCGCATCACCGAATCACCCTCGATCTGAACCATGTTCGCGCGATGGACGACGTGGCGCGTCGGCTTCTCGAGGACGCAGCCGCCGGTCTGCGCGAAGACGGCCACGACGTCGACATCGATGATCCGCACGGACTGATGGCAGTACTCGAACTCGACTGATCGTTGGGCGGTGCCGTCAGAGCCGTCCGCGGAGAATCATGTTCCAGTAGCTCAGTGGCAGGCCGTAGCGGTCGAACAGCCAGGCCGATCGTCGCGCTTTCAGCGGATCCAGAAACGACGGTAGCGATGGCGTGAGTGCCCCGGTTCGGTCGAATTCGGCCGCAACGAGACGGTGGGCGTCGATCGTCACCGGTGCCACGGTGTATCCGTCGTACGAGGACATTTCTCGTCCGGCTCTGGCGGCGAGCAGGTTGTCGATCAGAACGGTTATCTGCTTTCTCAGCCCACCACCGGACGAATCGGTGTCGATTCCGGCACCGTCACCGGCGGCCCAGATCTCGCTGTGTTCGCGGTGTCGCAGTGTGCGGGGGTCGATGTCGACGAGACCGTGCTGTCCGTCTCCGGTCAGTTTCGACGACTCGACCCATGGCTGTCCGCGAAACGGGGGCACCAGGTGCAGCATCCGGTAGTCGATGATCTGCTGTGTGCCATGGTGATCGGTGACGGTGATCTGCCGAGTTTCAGGGGATAGGGCGGTCACTGCTGTGCGGTGCAATATCCGGACGCCGAGATCGCGAAGATGATCGAGCAACACCGAATCGAGCCCAGGCACATCGAGTAGACCCTCGCGGTCGATCACCAGGGTGATGTCGATGTCGGCGAGTTGCCCAGTCGCCCGCCAGTGGGCGGCGGCCAGGAACAGTGGTTTGAGCGTGGTGCCGGTGCAGCCCACGGGTGGCTGCGGCACTGTGAACACCGCCGTGGCGCGCTCGGAGGAGTTGCCGACCTCGGGTGACGGGAAGTGGGAGATCAGGTGCCAGGTCTTCTCTGCTAGCCCCAGGTAATTGCTCGTCACCGCGTCCGAGTCGGCGGCCGCGGTGATTCCGGGCAGAGCCTCGTGGTCGGGTACCAGGCCGGTCCCGATGATCAGGTCGCGATACCCGTATCGCCGACCCGACGCGGTCGTGACCACCTTCTCGTGTGGGTCGACGAGGGCTACCGTGTCCTGGATCCAGGTGCTGCCCTTCGGCATCACCGAGCGTTGGGTTCGTTCGGCATCGCGGAGTCGGGCTTGGCCGCCCCCGACATACGACAGCAACGGCTGATAGGTGTGCACGGACTGGGGTTCGATGACCGCTACATCGCTGATGCCGAGACGAAGTGCGCGTGCGGCCGCGCTGACGCCTGCGTTGCCGCCGCCGAGAACGAGAACGTCGTGGCGGCCGTCGACGCCGGCCGAGGTCAAGCCGACATCTCTCTGTATGCGAGTGCAGCGTCGACAGTGGTGTGAAATGCGGTGCGGCCGCGTGCGTTTGCGGCCAGCGCCCGGGTCGACTCGATCGATCCGACCACAGCCAGTCGAGTGCCCCACCGGCTCAGGTGCATCGACGTGGCATCGAGAATTGCCGCCGTGCCTGCCGGCACCGCGTCGACCGCGGTCAGATCGAGCACCAACCGAGAACCTTCGACCGATGCATCACCGAGTGTCTCGGCCAGCACGCCGAGATCCTGACGACCGAATTCCCCGGCGACGCGAACGACGGTGGCACCGCCGAGTTCGGTGACGGTGATGCCGGCTCCAGCAGTCGGTGCCGGAAACACCTGCCGAAGCGACGGTACGACGACGGCGGGAACAGGGTCGATGGAGGGTAGAACCGACAAGAGAGTCTCCTCGATGAAGGACGCGGGCAGTGATGCCGACGCAGACGGTGTGGGCCCGATACGGGCGAACGGCGGCGTTTGCTTCACCGCAGGTTGTAGTCGGACTACCCGATTCGTGCGGTTTCAAGCGGCTTGTTTGCGGCCGGTGCAATCGGGCATACAGTTGCCACCTTCGAGTGGAGTCCACGCTCGGCACACAGCCCGAGAGGGCACGTCTTGCGATGACGATCTCCGAGAGGACACCTCGATGACGACGGCGGAATTCGATACGTTCAGATCCACCCGCGCGGTTCACGCGGATCCTGGAGTCTATGAGCCGCAGGACGATTCATGGCTCCTCTGCGAGATGGCGTCGCGGGCCGGGGTGCTGCGGGGTGCCCGTGTGCTCGACATGTGTACCGGTAGCGGTGCCGTCGCGCTCGCTGCGGCGTCGTTGGGCGCACGCGAAGTGCTGGCGTTCGACATCTCGCCGCTCGCGGTGGCGTGCGCTCGCCGCAACGCAGCCGCCCTCGATCTCGACGTCGACGTCCGCCTCGGGTCGTTCGCGGACGCGTCGGTGCTCGAGCCGTTCGACGTGGTTCTGTGCAATCCGCCGTACGTGCCCTCGGAGGCGGTGCCCGAGGGTGTCGGTCCGCACCGAGCGTGGGACGGCGGCCACGACGGCCGAGTGGTGCTGGATCCGCTGTGCGATGCCGCTCACGACCTGCTCGTTCCCGGCGGGACCCTGATGGTGGTGCAGTCGGAGTACTCCGACCCTGCACGAACCGAGGCGATGCTGCGCCGTGCGGACATGACGGTGTCCGTGGCGGCACGTCGATCGATCTCGTTCGGCCCGGTCATGACGGAGAGGGCTGCCTGGCTTCAGGAGGTCGGACTGCTCGAAGCATCCCGCGACATCGAGGATCTGGTGGTCATTCGTGCCGACCGACGATGAGGGCAGTGCCATCGGGGGCAACGATGGTCCCGTGGCGTCCACCACGAAACGCACCACCGTCCGCATCGTCAGGGGTGGGCCGATCGTCATCGACGGCCCTGTCGAGATCGAGTTGGACGACGGCACACGAGTGTGTTCCGACCGATTCGCGGTGGCGGTCTGCACGTGCCGACGGAGCAAGAACTATCCGTTGTGCGACACCAGCCATCGCGCCAAGAAGCGGCAGGCTCAGTCGAGCGAGGACCGACCGGCGGACCAGCGTGACATCACGTGATCGGCGAGCTCGTTCTCCACGAAATCCAGTGCACGCATTCCGAACACCACATCGGCCTCGAGTTCGGGCTCGTCGCGGAGTAAATTGCCGATGACATCGTGCCGAAGCACCTGCTCGTGCACCGCATCCGCCTCGACGTGCTCGGCGTAGAACGCAATGCATGCCTGGGGCGCCTTCAACCTCTTCAGACCGTGTACGTACCGCTGTGAGCCCGGCGACGACGTGATCTCGGTGGCGGCAAGGTGTCCGACCGTGGCACCACGCAGTCCTCGGTGCAGGCCGAAGAGCGACATCAGGTTCACCCACGCCAGAGTCTGAGCGGGAACACGGTCGACGTATCCGAGGTACGACGCGTCGAGCTCGGCGGCCACCATGGAGTCGGCCCACAGTTTCTGGTGGACGCGATCACCCTTCCCGCCGCCGTACTCGTCGAATTCGACTGCCACATAGGAAGCTTTGGCCTGACCGGTCAACCGGGGGATGGCCCAGGCGTGCGGATCGGCTTCCTTGAGATGGTAGATCGACCGATGCACGAAGTACTCGCGCATCTGCTCCCACGAGCCCTCGTCGCGTAGGAACCACGACGGGCCGGTTCCCGAGGTCGCCTCGACGGAGAGGGAGTCCATCTCTGCGGCTGCATCGTGCCCGGGTTCGACGTGAGCCCGGACGTACTCGAGAAAAGCGGATTCGAGTGTTGCTCGCAGGCGAAGGAGCTCGGGGTCCCACTCCCATGAGTCGGCGACACCGTCGAATCCGCGATAGTGCAATTCGTAGCAGATCAGCAGGGCGAGTTGCACGTCTCGCGACGTGGAGTCGACGTCTGTCGGTGTCGGCAAGATTCCGACCGTTCCCGGCTCACCTGTGGTCAAGCACCGTACGACGGCTTCCGAAATCGGCCCGCACGGAACCGGCAGGACGGGGGAGCGTGCGGCGGTCGGGCGGGCGGACAGAAGCTCGGTCATACCTGAGGCTACCCACCGCGGGGCGGTATCAATCGCAGTCCGCGCAGGTGTTTGTGAGCCGTCACAACCGGCAATCCGTCGTGCACGACATCGAACTTCGGTGTCGAATCCACCGGAAGGACCTCATGCGCGCAGTCACCTGGCAGGGCAAGAGAAAAGTCAGCGTGGACACGGTTCCCGATCCGCGGATAGAGCAGCCGACGGACGCGATCGTCAAAATCACGACCACCAACATCTGCGGCTCGGATCTGCATCTGTACGAAACGCTCGGTGCATTCATGGACGAAGGCGACATCCTCGGCCACGAGCCGATGGGCATCGTCGAGGAAGTCGGCTCGCAGACAGGCGATCTGGCAGTCGGTGACCGCGTCGTCATCCCGTTCCAGATCTCCTGCGGACACTGCTACATGTGCAATTCGAGTCTGTACACCCAGTGCGAGACCACCCAGGTTCGCGAGCAGGGAATGGGCGCAGCATTGTTCGGCTTCTCCAAGCTCTACGGGCAGGTGCCCGGCGGACAGGCCGAGTACCTTCGTGTCCCGCAGGCGCAGTTCACACACATCAAAGTTCCCGAGGGACCGCCGGATTCACGATTCGTCTACTTGTCGGACGTGTTGCCCACCGCGTGGCAGTCCGTCGAATACGCTGCGATTCCCGAGGGCGGATCGGTGACGGTGCTCGGTCTCGGGCCCATCGGAGACATGGCCGCTCGCATCGCGCAGCACAAGGGTGCCCGAGTGATCGCGGTCGACCTCGTTCCCGAACGGCTTGCCCGCGCAGCTGCGCGAGGAATCGAAACGGTGAACCTCGCCGAACACAGCGGCGGCGTCGGCGACGTGATCCGGGAGATGACCCACGGCAGGGGAACCGACTCCGTCATCGACGCCGTGGGCATGGAAGCGCACGGATCTCCGGTCGGCAAGATGGCGCAGCAGATCGTCGGGATGCTCCCGGACGCCGTTGCGGCTCCGATGATGCAGAAAGCCGGTGTGGATCGGCTCGGTGCGTTGTACTCGGCCATCGACATCGTTCGCCGCGGCGGAACCATTTCGATCATCGGCGTGTACGGCGGTATGGCCGATCCGCTACCGCTGATGACCATGTTCGACAAGCAGATTCAGCTGCGAATGGGGCAAGCGAACATCAAGAAGTGGGTCGACGACATCATGCCGTTGCTCGGTGACGACGATCCTCTCGGCGTCGATTCGTTCGCAACGCACGAGTTGTCGCTCGACGATGCCCCGCACGCGTACGAGATCTTTCAGAAGAAGCAGGACGGTGCCATCAAGGTTCTGCTGAAGCCGTAGGGCTTCGAATACAGCGATGCGGCCCGGAAAATCACGGGCCGCATCGGTATTCGCAGAAGGATCAGTCGACTGAGATGACGTCCTTGGCGATTGCTGCCACGCGCGTCTGTCCTGCGGACACGACTCCGTGGCGGTTCTTGTGTGCCTCTTCGTACGTCACGACGGTGCGAACGTCGGTCGGGTTGCTGAGGTCTTTGATGGCGGCGACGGCGTCCGAGACGTTGAGATCGTCGTAGTCCGCGATCGGCAGCTCGTCGGCGTCGAGGGTTCCGCTGGCCGAGCGAGCAGTGTGGATCGCGTCGGCGACAGCATCGACGCCTTCGCTGCGGGTCACGTCCTCGGCAGCCTCGAGTGCTGCGTCGCGGCTCGCGGTGAGTGTCTTGACGGCGACGTCACCGGCATGTGCACCGCGGCCCAGCAGTGCGCTGAGGCGGTCCGGGGTGGCGCGAGCTGCATCCAGTGCGCGGTCGAGGCCTCGTGCCGACCAGGTTGCCGGTGCGTTGACGATCTTGACCGCGGTACCTGCGGCGGCCTGGAACGGGGTCCGGCGCAGTGCTGCGGGTCCGCCGAGAGCGTCCTCGGCAAGTACCGTCTCGAGCCACTCGACCGTGGCGGTGTGAGCGGTGGCCAGCCTGGTGGCCAGTGCAACCACGGACGGCTCGTTGGCAGCCGTTGCCAGTGCCTTGATGTACTTCGCTCGGCCCAGCAGCTGCTGTTCGAGTGCGAGATCGCCCAGCAGTGCTTCGTCGAACGGCTGAGCCTGTTCGGCGACTGCCTTGACGGCAGCGAGTGTGCGTCCCAGGAACGGTGACACGAGATCGGGCAAGCCGCCTAGACCACGAAGGGCTTCCTCGATGGCTGCGGCGCGATCCCGGCCGTTCGCGGCATTCTGGGTCAGTTCTCGACGAACCGCCTCGGTGCGCGCCTGAACGACGCGAGTTTCCGCGATCTGGATTTCCGTGTTCGTCAGCTGCAGCGCGACGCGCAACTGGGCGATCAGCGTGGATGTGCTCATGGTGCTCCCCTTTCGGTTGGTGATCGATTTCCTGTGGCCGATGCCTGCGGGTCGCAGCGTGATGCTCGGCCCTGTACCGGTCATTACCCGTGGGTAGGTTCGGTCAAACAGGAGTCGCGGATGTGTGAACAGGGACACGTGCGGACGGATGCGCGGGATGATCGCGACGTACGCCGGTTTCGATCGAGCATCGAGTGGACATCCGTGATCGATGAACACCGAGCTCTACACAGCAACCGTTTCCGCCACCGCGACCGGAGTCACGTCCGACGACGGTGTCCTGTCACTCGGTGTGCGCGAACCCCAACAACTCGGTGGTCCCGGGGAACGCACGAACCCCGAGCAACTGATGGCTGCGGCCCTGTCGAGTTGCCTGGTCGAATCGTTGCGCATCGCCCTCGGAACAGTGGGCGGCAGTGTCGACGACCTGGCTGTCAAAGGCAAGGTCGTTCTGACCGACTCCGACGCATCCGGGTACGACGCAAAGTTCTCTCTGGCGGTGTCGCTGCCGGGCACGGACAATCCCGAGGCGATCCTGGCGCAGGCGACGTCGATCTGCCCGTTTCTCAAGGTGATCGACGGAGTGGACGTAGTCCTCGAATGACGCCGCGTCGGCATTCTGTGGCACATTTCCAGCCGTGACGACAATTCGTACGCGGGCGACTCGAAGCCTCGGCGCCATCAGAGCAGGGTTCGCACGTGAGGACACCACTCTGATTGCAGGTGGACTCACGTTCTACGCCGTCATCGCCGTTGTGCCGCTGCTACTGCTCGCGATTCGCGCCACAGCTCTGCTGGTATCGGCGGAGTGGGTACGGTCCGGGTTCGATGCGGTGTCGGCATTGCTGCCCGACGCGCTCGGTGCCCGGGCTGCGGTCGACGGATTGGCTACCGCCGGCATCGAACTCGGTCCGCTCGGGGTCCTGATCTCGATCTTTCCCGCGACGTTCTACGGGGAAGGCCTACGCCGGGCGATCGTGCGGTTCGCTCCGACTCGAGAATCGTTCACCGGTTGGCGTGGTCGACTGGCGATGGTGCCGTTCTTCGCCGCAGCGCCGGTGCTGCTGGCCGGCGTGCTGAGCGTTGCGCGGCTGCTCGAGGCAACGACCGGTGACGGCGGGATCGGTGCTATGACGCTGCGCGTGTTCCTCGGGTTCAATTGTCTGTGGCTGATTCTGTCGGTTCCCCTTGCGTGGACCTACCGAGTGATTGCTCCGCGGGCGGTGGGTTGGCGGGCGTTGGCCGTGGGATCGTTGGTCACCTCGTCCATCGTCACCGGGTTCGTGCACGGTTTCATTCTGTTTCTGGCGATTCCGGTGGATCTCGGCGCGCCGTTCGGCGGCCTCACCGCGATCGGTGGGGGCGTGGCAATCATGCTGTGGATGTTCGTGTTCCACATATTGGCGCTCGCAGGCTGGCTGGTCACCGCGGAGTTCGATCTGCCCGGTGATGCAGCCCGAACATCAACTGGGTGAAGCCGAGGACGGCCAGTGTGCACGTCACGGAAATACCGATTGTCGCCGATGTACCGGCACTCGCCGGAGCGGCACCGGCAACGGTGGCCGTGACCGCGGCAGCGATCACTCGGGAAGGACGCTCCCATACCGTCAGAAATCCGACGTCGGGTATACCGGCACCGACTGCCCGGGCCCGGGCCATCTCGTGGAGGAGTGTCGTCACCCCGACCGCGACGACGAGAGGCATCGGGGCTCCCAGCGCCAAGCCGCTCGCAAGCAGCAAAAGATCGCTGCAGCGATCTGCGACCGTGTCGAGGAGATAACCCCACTGTGATTGGGATCGACCGATCATCGCGACGCCGCCGTCGATACTGTCGAGCAGGCCCGAGAAAGCAATGAGCACAGCGGCGAGCAGGGGGGCCGAGGTGCCTGGCCGAGACAGAGCGACCGCCGCCCCTGCCACGACGACGGCGGTGCAGGTGACGGCATGGGCGGACACGGAGGCACGAACCAGCGGGGCGCTCAGCGTGTAGACCACTCGGAGCCACCATCTGACCAACACCGACGAAGACGGATCGATGCCGTTGTGCAGCGTCGACCACGTCGACAGGTATTCGTCGCGAGTCGCCGGACGAACCGGGGAATCCCGCTGACTGGACACACTGCGCTGACTGACCATCGACGATCCTTGCTCGGCACCCGATACGAGGGACCCGACGAGCATCCGAACTGGAGGGTGTACGTCGAGACTTCCATCCCGAGTACCCGTCGCCGGCGTTCTCAATCGGTGTCGGAGTTGCTCTCTCGTCTGCGGGCCTTCAACCGAGAAACCTTGACGCCCGCGGCGACGAGCACGATCAGCCATCCCGAGATCAGCACCCCGCCACCGACAAACGCCGCGCGGCGCAACGGGTGGGTGTCGGCATAGACGTACCCGACTGTGCCCCATAGCAATGCAACGAAGGCGATGATCGCCATCATGCAGATCATCGAATACAGCGTTCTGTTCATCTTCATCCGACCTTGCTCTTCACTTCGTCCCGACGAGCCTCGACTCGTACTTTCCATCGACCTTCTCTGAATCGTTCGCTCCGACACGGCATTACCTGTCACCAGGCCAGGTTCGGCTGCCGCTCGCCGATCGACAATCCGAATTCGACACCTGTGCGGTGCGTGCGGCCGAACAACGCGTCGGCCACGTCCTCCGGTGTGCGCCCCAAGGCCGCTGCCCACCGCGCCGCACGTGCATTCGACCGCGAAGTGCTGAATTCGACCACTCCCGTACCCCCGACGTCCACTGTCATCCGATCGGCCCCGGTGGCGAGCAGTCGACGCAGAGCCTGATCGCCGAACAGCACCTGGCCGCGCACCTGCACAACGGCGTGGCTGCGGCCGGTACCGCTCGGTTGCCCCTGCTTCACCCGCGGATCGACGTCCCCCCACGGCCTTCGCAATTCGGCTGCGTCGGTGCCGTGAATCCACACGACGCAATCTCGTTCGCGCAGAACGGATCCGACGGTGTTCAGCAGCGACGCCGAGGTGTGTCCTGCGGAATCCACGACCACGACGATCTCGGGCACGGCGTAGAGCAGACCGTGGGTGCGCGCCGCCGGGTCGGTGATCCGCGAGGCCAACATCATGGCCTCCAGGTTCTTACGTTCGCGGTCTCCGCCCGTCCGCTCGGCCCATTCCGGCCCGTCGTGCCAGGCGACTGCGCGCGGCAGGTGTACGAGGACGGCTCCGGCATCGTAGGCGCGGTGCGCGAAGTCCCAGTCCTCGCCGCCGTATCCGACGATGCTCTCGTCGAATCCGCCGATCTCCGTGAAGAGGTCACGGCTGCACGACATGACGGCGCTGATGATGTACCGGTACGAGCGTCGATCGGCGTCGAGCAAGTCGCGTGAGTGCGCGTATCCGTCTCGGAGCCAGAGCGGTTCCGTCAACTCCGGCGGCCCGGCCGCTCGCCCCCCGAACCACTCCGCTACATCCTGTGCGGCCCAACCTGCCAGATCGGCGTGGCGTCGCCGCCCCACGGCGAGGGCGTCGGGCAGGGCCGCGAGCAGCTGGGTCGATTCCGCGATGTACCCGGGCTCGGGAACGGTGTCCGCGTCGAGAAAACACAGAATCTCACCGTGGGCGACCGACGCGCCGAGATTGCGAGCCGCTGCCGCACGAAACCCGAGATCGGCCTGTCGTACGACGGTGATATCGAGCGCGGAACGAAAGGCATCGACGTCGGGCGCTACGGGGGACCCGTCGTCGGCCACGATCACCTGGATGCGAGAGGCCGGATACGTCTGTGCGGTGAGCGCGGTCAGAACCAACTCCAACCGGCGTTGTTGCTCGAAGTACGGGATCATCACCGACACCGACGGGTTCCGGTCGACGGGTGGCACCAGGTCCCACCGATTGCCCGGTACCACCCAGCGGTCATCGGGCAGCTCCTGCGCATCCAGCGCGCTCTGTTCGCGAAACAGTGCGGAGTACAGCGTCGCTGCCTGGTGGAGTGTCGGATAGGGAACTACGCCGGGTTGCTGCCAGGTCTTTTCGGGATGATCCAGCGCCTCGATCATGGCGGCAGCGAGGCCGTCGACGGAGTTCTCGTGGATCCAGAGTGTCCCCGGAGAATTGGCCTCGATCTCCTCCACGTACCGACCGTGGGGGACCAGCGGCCTGCGGCCTGCCGCGATCCAGGAGTTGATGGAACCGGATGCCGACAGGTGCCGGTGGAACGCGACGGGTATCGCGATCGACCGAAGGAGTTCGTCGAGGTCGGCGTCGGGAACGAACCCGGTGGAGTCGAACGAACGGCCGAGTCGAGCAGCGGCACAGGCGAGTTCGTCGATCATGGTCTCGTGGCCCGGCGACGCAGATCCGATCGACAGCAGGTCGACAGCAGTGTCGAGAGATCTCATGGCCTGCAGTACTTCCTCGTGCCCCTTGCCCGGGTACACGAACCCCAGTACGCCGACGACGTTGCGCATGGCGTCGCGCGGTCCGGGTTCTGCTGTAGCACTGTGGATCGGTAGCGGAATGACGCGAGTGTCGATTCGGTCGTGCGCTACGTCGTCGAGCAGCAGCAGCTCGTGCATGCTGGAGACGACGACTGCAGACACGCAGTCCATCACCCGCCGATAGCATGTCGTTCGCGCTTCGAACGCGGTTCCATCCGAGGTCTGCGGGATGTCGTGCAGTGTGACGGTGATCGGAGCTCGGTGCCGCTCCACCGTGGAGAGGAACACGTCTGCGGCCTCACCCGCGGTTCGGCCGAACAGCCGGTCGGTGAAATGCACGTGTATCGGAATGTCGACGGGCAGATCTTCGAAGCTCGAGATCACCGGACTGGCTGTCGCAGAGGCCAGTTCGCGTGCGCAACGAGTTACTCCGTGCTCAGGAGGGCCGATGACCAGATGGTGCACTGGCTGGGTCACGGCACCAGCTCCAGGATGCGAATCAGTTCCGAGTGCCGCTGCAGCGCCGCACCGACGAATTCTGGATGAGCTGCATACCAACGCAGATGGGCACGGTGCACCGAACTGGGTGAATGCGGTGTGCCGTCTACCGTCCACTCGGGCCGTGGATCGCCGTCGAGACCGAGTGCGTCGAGTACTCGTCGCTCGACCGGTGCCCGGACGCCACCGAGCAATTCGCGGCCCGGATCCGCGGCGGTGCAGCCGGTGCCGAGCTGGTCCAGAATCCGCTGTGCCAGCGCAGTCAACACCAGATTGGTCGCATGATTGATCGTGTGGGTGGCAGCGCGCCCGGCATCGGCGAACAAATCGGCCGCGGCGATGTCGGTATCTCGCCTCTCGCGCCGACGTAACTCGTCGAGGCTCGACTCGGCTGCGTGTCGGAGACCGTCGTCCGAGACGGAGCGGTCCCAGTCGTCGTCTTCGCCGAGTCCGCTCTCAGCGGCAAGTATCGTGCGCAGGTCGTGGTACGGCACCAGGCTCGGAACGGCGGCAGGATCGCTCGGATGTCGAACGATCACCTGAAAGGGATGCAGCCCTGCATATCTGAGCACCGGCCACCGCACGACGGTGGCGTCGGGCGGCAGGCTCTCGGCAAGATCGGGTACTCCGAGCGGTAGCGAACGATAGCCGGCCCGAACCGGCTGTGTGAGAAGGACCGACGCCTGGCGCACGAGCCGGTCGACATAGGGCAAGTCCGAGGACTCGAGCTCGTGAACGGGTGGTACGCGCACCGTCCGCAGCGGCATGGCCGGATCGGAATCGAGGAGAATACGCAGTGCCTCGGCCTGACAATTTCCCCAGACCAGAAGGAGCGGCCGGTCGTCGTGTTCAGGGGCGTCACGGCCCTGTTGTCGTTCGGCTACTTCGTAGAATTCGCCGTAGTGGCGGGTGCGCCCGTCCATGCTTGCCCCGACGTCGTGTGCTCGTTCGTAGTGGACCATTTCCTCGTCAACGTAACCCCGGAAGACCTGCTGCGCCAACCCCGATTGAACCCGGGCGAAAGTGGGTACTGGACACGTGTCGCGTGTCGGGACCAGGCACGATTGCCCTGCCTGTACCCGAAGGATGTCATGATTCGTGTTGCCTCGGTTCCGTCCTCGCACGTCTACGTTCAGCACCTGCAGCCGGTGCTCGGCGACGGTGCGGTATCCACCCTCGAGTCCGTCACGTTGCTACCCGACCCTCCACCCGTCCGCGTGGATGTGCCCGGGCAGTGGTGGCCGCCGCGACTGCTCGATGCACAGTGGCTCGCTGAGCAGACCGACGTCCAGTTCGACGTTCTGCACGTGCATTTCGGGTTCGAGTCCTTCGGTCCCGAGGAGCTCGCTCGCACCGTCGAACATCTACGTGCCCACCGTCAGGCGTTGGTTCTGACCGTCCACGATCTGCACAATCCCCATGTCGCCGACAACACCGATCATCTGCGGCAGCTGGACGTCCTGGTTCGCGGGGCCGATGCGGTGATCACCCTGACCGAGGGCGCGGCCGCCTGGATCCACGACCGGTGGGGGGTGAGTGCGAGCGTGGTGGAGCATCCTCACGTGGTGCCGCTCGAGCGAATGAATCGCGCCCGCCCCCGGTCGGACTCGTTCGTCATCGGTGTCCACGCCAAGAACCTACGATCCAACATGGACCCGCTGGCGGTGATGGACGCGGTGATCGAGGCCGCGAGATCGCTGCCCGACGCGACGGTTCGGTTGGATATCGACCAGGATGTCTTCGAGTCCACGAGCCACTGGTACAGCCCAACGGTCGGCGCAAAGCTGTTGGATTACAACACGTTTCCCGACGTCGATGTTCGGGTGCACCAGCGGTTCGACGACGACGCGCTCTGGGACTATCTCACCGAGATCGACGTGTCGTTGCTGCCGTATCGATTCGGCACCCACTCGGGCTGGCTGGAGGCATGCCGCGATCTCGGGACGACCGTGGTCGCGTCGGACTGTGGCTTCTATGCAGACCAAGCCCCGGTGCACAGCTTCCGGATGGGAATCGACTCATTCGATGCGGCCGGCCTCGTTGCGGCCGTGCAAGCAGCGCACGACGATCGAACGCCCTCACTCGATCGCGACGTCCGAGCGAAGCAGAGACGAACGATCGCAGAAACCCACGCAGCAATCTATTCAGCAGTGACAAAGGAGATGCGTTGAACGAGAACCCACTTCGCATCGCGGTGCTGGCGTCATCGAGTTTTCCGGTGGCCCAGCCTTTCGCGGGCGGTCTGGAGGCACATGTCTACAACCTGGTGCGTGCGCTCACCGAGCGCGGGCACCGGGTGAGTTTGTTCGCAGCGGACGGCTCGAGCGTCGATCTGGACGCGACGCTGCTACCGGTCCGAACACTGGATCTGACGCCGATATCCATTGCCGACGTCGCGATCACTCCGACCGCGATTCGCGAACACCACGCCTATCTTGCGGTCATGATGGAGCTGGCAGGGACGTTGTCCGAGTCATTCGACATCGTGCACAACCACAGCCTGCACTACCTGCCGCTGGCCATGTCCTCGACGTTGTCGGTGCCGATGGTGACGACTCTGCACACACCGCCGTTCGCATGGTTGGAGTCGGCGGTGGCGCTGGCCCCTGCCGGGGCCAACACCTTTGCCGCGGTCAGTGAGTTCGCAGCCTCGCAATGGGCCGATGTCACTACCGGCACTGTCGTCATTCGTAACGGAATTTCGTTGGAGGAGTGGCCCTTCGGCAGTGGTGGCGATTACGTGGTGTGGTCCGGCCGGGTCGTTCCGGAGAAAGGACTGCACCTTGCCATCGCCGCTGCGAAGCAAGCAGGACGCGCGCTGCGCATCGCGGGTCCGCTGAGTAACCTCGACTACTTCCACGACGTCGTCGAACCGTTGCTCGACGAGGACATTCGCTACGTCGGGCACCTCGACCAGCCTGCGTTGGCGGCGTTGGTGGCCGGCGCCGAGGTCGCGTTGGTGTCGCCGGTGTGGTCCGAGCCGTACGGCCTGGTGGTGGCGGAAGCGCTGGCCTGCGGCACTCCCGTCGCAGCGTTTGCACGAGGCGGCATTCCGGAGATCGTCGACGCGTCGTCGGGAGTACTCGTACCGGCCGACGATGTTCAGGGCCTCGCCGCGGCGATCCCTCGGGCAGCTGCTCTGAAGAGAAGCGACGTCAGGGCACGCGCCGAAGCGGTGTGCTCGATGGATCGGATGGTCGACGAGTACGAGGCCCTGTACCGCTCGACGCTCCAGGCGGTCGCAGACCCGGTCGACGATCGGCTCGCGATCGCATGATCGGCTATTACGCGCACCATCACGGGGTCGGTCACGTCACCCGTGCCGACGCCATCGCACGCTCCATGTCGGAACCGATGACCGTTCTGTCCTCGAGGCCTCGACCTTCGGGGCATGCGGCGGCCGAGTGGCTCTCGCTACCCCTCGATGTGGACGAGTCCACAGACGTTGTGGCACAGGATGGTTCGGCGGGCGGAGTGCTGCACTGGGCACCGTACGACGTGGACGGTCTGACCGAGCGGATGGCGATCGTCGCGCAGTGGGTGGCGCGTGAGAAACCGTCGGCGGTAGTGGTGGACGTATCGGTGGAAGTGGCGATGTTCCTGCGTCTCATGGGAGTTCGGGTGATCGTCATGGCAATCCCGGGGGAGCGCACCGATCCGATCCATGGTCTGGCCTACCGGGCAGCGACACACATCCTCGCGCCGTGGTCACGCGAGGTCTACGACCCCGGTTGGCTGCTGCCGTACGCGGACAAGACGACGTTCTCGGGATCGATCAGTAGATTCGCCGGACGCGAGCGAACCTCGCGTTCGGGCGATCCGACGGTTGTGGTGTTGGGTGCGGCAGGCGGTACGTCGCTCACCCGCGATCTGGTGGACTCGTGGTCCGCGGTGGACGACCGGTTCGAGTTTCGCGCCCTCGGCGTCGCAGGCGGCGACTGGATCGACGACGTGTGGCCGGTGCTGTGTTCGGCCGCTCTCGTCGTCACACACGCCGGGCAGAACGCCGTCGCCGACGTCGCCGCGTCGGGTGCGCCCGCCGTCGTCGTGCCGCAGGTCCGGCCCTTCGGCGAGCAGTCGGCCACCGGACGGGCCCTGGCCGACGGATCGATCGCCGAGGTGCTCGACACATGGCCGTCCGTGGCCCGGTGGCATGCCGCAGCGGATCGCGCCCTCGATCTCGGGGGTGCTCGGTGGTCGGCACTGCGCACCGATGGTGCCCCTGAGAGAGCCGCCTGGGCCATCGAGCAGTCCGTTCCTCGACGGAGTCGGCAGTGAAGATCGCGGTCGTCACCGTGGTGGCCGGGCGACACGAGCACCTGGGCGCTCAGGTGCGCGGTCTGCGACTTTCCACCGCGGAACAGGTCGACCACATCGTCGTGTCCATGGGAGACGACGCAATTGCCGACGTACTCACCCGGACCGGTTCGGCCGCCACATGTATCGAGATTCCCGTGGAGGGCGCGCTACCGCTGGCCCGTGCGCGCAACCTCGGCGCTGCTGCTGCAGTCGACCGCGGCGCAGAGTTGTTGGTGTTCCTCGACGTCGACTGCATCCCGGGGCCAGGATTGTTGGAGCAATACCGTTGTGCGGCAGCCGCTCCGGGGAACGAACGATCCCTGCTGTGCGGTCCGGTGACCTACCTGAAACAACGCGACGTCGGTACCGAGGGCCCGGCTCTGGCGGCACTGACCGCGCCGCATCCGGCGCGCCCGAATCCGCCGGCCGGAACCGTCGCCCACGGGGACAACTTCGACCTCTTCTGGTCGCTGTCCTTCGCCGTCACCACGCAGACCTGGACCGAACTGGGTGGTTTCTGCGAGGACTACACCGGCTACGGCGGCGAGGATACCGATTTCGCTGCCACCGCGGTGGCGTCGGGGATGGGGTTGCGGTGGGTGGGCGGGGCGCATGCGTATCACCAGTGGCATCCGGTCTCCGATCCTCCGGTGGAGCATCTCGACGACATCGTTGCCAACGCGCGTAGGTTCTTCGATCGATGGGGTCGGTGGCCGATGGTCGGTTGGCTCGACGCGTTCGCGGCCCGCGGTCTTATCGAGTTCGGCGACTTCGGGATTCGGCGCACATCCGGTCACGTCGCCTAGGCTGGTCGAACATTCGGACCGAGGAGTAAGCCAGTGCCCCAGCCTTCTCAGCCGCTGCGCTCGCTCGGCTTCCTCACGATCGGGTTGTTCGACGAAGACGATCCCGCGCGAGGGCACGAATCGACGTTGAGCGTCATCGAACTCGGCGAGCGCCTGGGCTTCGACAGTGCGTGGCTTCGCCACCGACATCTGCAGTACGGAATTTCTTCACCGATTGCTGTGATGGCCGCGGCCTCGCAGCGCACCCACCGGATAGCGCTCGGTACGGCGGTGACCCCGTTGGGCTGGGAGAACCCGCTGCGCTTGGCCGAGGATCTCGCGACGGTCGACGTGCTCTCGGGAGGACGGATCAATCCCGGTGTCAGCGTCGGTCCACCGATGCAGTTCGAGCGCGTCAAGCACTCGCTCTATCCCGACACCGCGAACGACGAGGATTTCGGGTACGGACGGGTATCGAGGTTGCTCGGTTTCGTGGCCGGTGAGCCCGCGTCGAGCTGGTCGGGAACCGAGGGAATCGAGTCGTACTCCGATCGAGTGCAACCGCATTCGCCCGGTCTGCGTAGTCGGATGTGGTACGGCGGAGCAAGCCTTCGCTCGGCGAAGTGGGCCGGTGAGAACGAGATGAACCTTCTGGTGAGCAGCGTGGTGCGTGCCGAGGAGTCGACCCAGTTCGACGAGATTCAGCTCTCGCACATCCGCACGTTCCGGCAGTTCCACCCGGCAGGGCTCGATGCGAGGGTGTCGCAGGGACTGGTCGTGATTCCGACCGACAACGCCAGTGCCACTCAGGTCGCCAAGTACGAGGAGTATGCGCGGGCCCGATCGGCGCGCACGCACGAGCCGCAGGGCCCGGCGCGGATGATGTTCGCACCCGACCTCGTCGGTACCTCGGATCACATTGCCGAGCAGCTGTATGCCAACAAGTCGTTTCGTGAGGTGGACGAGGTGGCGTTCGCTCTGCCGTTCAGCTTCGACCACGAGGACTACGTACAGATCCTCACCGACATGGCACTCGAGCTGGGTCCGGCCCTGGGGTGGAGGCCGGCACAGCAATGAGGACGATCGACCGTACGGCCGATCGTCCTCATCGGTGAGTGCTGAGCGGGGTGACTATCCGCCGGTGATGGGGGAGTTGTACGCACACGGGATCGACTTCGTGGGGAAGCCCTTCGGATCCAGTGCGTTCTTCACAATTCCGATCGCGCGCTCCGAGACGGAGATCGACAGGTGGTCGGACAGGTCGATTCCGCAGCCGTCCTGCAGGGTGACGTTGTTGACCGTGGCACCGGGGCCTGCGGTGAGGAACGTCGTCTTGTAGGGGGTGACGACCTCGTCGTACTTGGTGCCGATCACGGTGTACTTGATACCAGGGTCGGTGTCACCGCCGACAGCCAGCGCCTTGACCAGCGGAGAGTCGATGACCTGGTCGGAGGCAGCGGGGCCGGCGATCGCACCGACGACGCCGAGCACGTTCAGACCCAGATTGTTGATGGTGCGACCGAGCGTGCCGATTCCGACCAGCGTGGTGCCGTGGTTCGAGCCGGCGACGCTGACGACGGTGTTCACCTTGTTCTTGGTGGGATCGGCCAGGTTGGCACCGCCCTCGAAGCGAAGGTACTGACGGGTGACGAGGCCACCCTGAGAGTGACCGACGATGTCGACCTGAGCGGAGCCGGTAGCGGCCCGAACTGCGTCGATGTAGGTCGCGATTTCCTTGGCGCTCGAAGCGACGGAGTCCGTGCCGCGCAGCGACTTGATGTGACCGATGGCGCTGGAGTCCGTGTCACCGTAGTTCAGGGCGAAGACGCAGTAGCCCTCCTTCTTCAGCGCAGGCGACATCCGAGCGAAGTTGTTGAACGCGTTCTCCCAGGTGCCGTGCAACAGGACAACCGGTCGCGGATGCGCTGCCGAAGGCTTGCAGTTCCAGTCGTTGGCCCCCTGCGGTGCCACGTCGGGATTGACGACGCTGTATAGGAAGCCGGCGAGGAAGTTGGTGAATACCGGTCCGTAGCCCTTCGTCTCGGTCTTCGGATCGTAGGTGCTGGTCGCAGGAAGAGCGGAGTCGAGACTCGGAGGAACGATGCCCTGGTCGGAGGCCTTGGGTGACGCTTCGGTCGGTGCGGGCGGGATGACGTCCTCGCCCTGCACGGTGGCGGGCGGAGCGGGAGCGGCGGGAGCGGCAAGTGCTGCCGAACCGGTACCGAGGGCAAGCGAGCACGCCATTGCCGCGATCATTGCAGCGCGCACAGTGGTGGCTTTCCGTGTTGCGCGGAAAGTGGACCGAGAAGTGGTCATGGAGCCTGACTTTCGACGAGGGTTGTTGGACAAGCCGGAACAGTAGGCGCGGATTTCGGTCGATTACGGCCTCCGGCCTGGCGTTTGGAATCTGCCCGTAACCGCTGCGTCATTTGTGAGATGACGTCACAAGTGACTTGGGCCACCTCGATTCAGGATGCGATGCCGGATATATTGGCCAAAACAATCCGTAGGTTTGATTATTGTTCTACGGTTCGTGTGTTCGCTTCTCCGTTCGGTAGTTCAGCGGGTGCAGTAGAGAGCGACGCACGGGGTCGATGCCGCAGCGGGTGGGTGCCGAGCCGATACGACAGACCAACCTGCTACGGGTTTCGAGTGCGAGGGGTGGAGTCGGGTGACCACGACAGAGAGCGTGCGCGTGCCACAGGAGGATTACGTGGGCGGGCGACGCGCATCCGATCGCTTGCGGACGCCGCGAGAGACGGCAGCCCGGATGTTGGATCAGGACATCGGGGAGCCGGAGGACACTCCACCGCCCCGGGACTGTGCTCGTGGTGAGCTCGACGACATGACGACCACCTGTTGCGAACTGGCAACGGGGGTCCTGGAATCAGGTCGTCTACCGATAGCGGGTGCGATGGACATCTTTCGTGATGCCGCAACCAGGTGGGCCCGCGACGGTGTCCCGCTCGGACGGATCCAGCACGCGATCAACGAGGGCTGCGCACTGGGTTTGCGCACTGCCCCACGCTCGATCGACGACAACGCCGATGCCCCGATGGTCGACGGCACCGTATTGATCATGGAGCTCCTCGACGCAGTCACCGAATCCGTCTCCGATGCCTACCTCGCGGAATTTCGCACACTGACGCAGAACGGTCCCCGCCACGACGCGGAACTGCTCGACGCGCTGCTGACCGGCGACGGGACGGCCCGCAAGATCGCCGATCGAATGGGCGCACTGCTCGCCGAGGACTATCACGTGGTGGCTCTGCACTTCCCGGCCCACGCCGACGATGGTGCCCGCAGGAGTGACGCAGGCATGATGGCAGCCCGCAAACTGCGCAGAATCCATGGTGCTCTGGCAACGCTGGACGCGGACTGTGCGCCGATCGCATCCGTCAGCGCTACCGGTGGAACCGTTCTGCTGCCCGATATTCCCGGTGTCGACGTCGACGAAGTGGTCGGTCGTTTCGCAGACGGCGGGCAGCTAGCCGTTACCGCGACCACTGCATCGGCAGCGATCGACGACATCGCTGCTACTGCACCGCATCTGTACGAGCTGCTGAGTCTCGTTCGTCGCCTGCGATACTCACCGGGAACGTATCGGATTGCGGATCTGGTCTTCGAGTATCAGGTGAGTAGGCCGGGTCTGGGCCGCAAGCACCTCGTGACGTTGATCGATCCGCTCCGCGATTCTGTCGACCTGTTGCCGACGCTGCAGGCCTTCGTCGAGTTGGACTCCAACCGAAAGAAGACGGCCACCTGGCTCACGGTGCACCCCAACACGGTCGACTACCGACTCAAGCGCGTAGAGCAGCTCACCGGACTGGATCCGATGAAGCCGTCGGGGCTGCGCCGACTGCACGCGGCTCTGATCGCCGACCGCCTCGAGGCACGCCGCGCTCCGGTGGACGAGCGAATATCGTGACCGTGTCGGACGGCGCGGTGCTGGCAGCATCGGCGGCGCTCGATTCGGTCGAGTCGGTGGCTGCGATGTTTCAGCCCGTCGTCGAACTGTCGACCGGGGCGGTCGTCGGCTACGAGGCGCTCGCCAGGTGGCCCTCTCCCAGCCTGGCCGTTCCCGAGGCCGTGTTCGCCCTCGCCCGCGAGCGCGGCATGGTGGGCCGTGTGGACGTCGCATGCCGGGCGGCCGCGTTGCGGGCGGCTCGTGAGCGCGCGTACTCACGCAGAGTGCGATTCTTCCTCAACATCGAGCCGGGCTGCTTCGTCGACGAACGGGATGTCGACATCCACCTCGATGCGATCGGCAACGATCTCGACGTAGTCCTCGAAATCACCGAGCGAGATCTCGATCGAAACGTACCGATGCTGATGGCGCTGGTTCGAGGTGCTCGCGCGCGCGGGATGTCGGTGGCGATGGACGACGTCGGTGCGACCCCGGCGACACTCGGTCTGCTGGCGTCGGTCGCGCCGGACATCGTCAAACTCGACGCGTCGATCGTCCGGTCGCCGTACCGATCGCGTACTGCGATGCGGCAGGTGCGAGATTACCTGCGCACGAGCGACGCAACTCTGCTGGCGGAAGGAATCGAGACTCGTCGGCATCTGCGTCGTGCCATGGCATTGGGCGCGACCCTGGGGCAGGGCTGGCTGTTCGGCCGGCCGATGCCGCTCCCGAATCCGCCGATCTGACGCCGTCGATCGCGCACAGACCGAGGACCCCGCATCTCGAACAGCTCGAGATGCGGGGTCCTGGTCGACCGAACCGAAAATCAGTTCGTGAACTTGTCCTTGATGTTGCCTGCAGCGTCGGAGACGTCGTCGCCGACCTGCTTGGTCTTACCCGAAGCCTGATCCTTTGCGCCTTCGGCAGCAAGATCGTCGTTGTCGGTCTTGTGGCCGATCTTTTCCTTGGCTTCGCCCACCAGCTCCTCGGCCTTGTGCTTTGCCTTGTCGATGAAATCAGCCATGTGCACTCCTCGAAATAGATTGTCCTACCCGTTCGCAGAGAGCTATACCCACGATCGGACGCGGTAATCCCCGTTGTGGGTGCGGTTGTACGGATGCGATCCGGGTAACCGTCGACCATGAACTCAGACAGCGACGCCACGCCCGCCCACGAGACACCGTCTCCGGAGCATCGGCGTCCGAGCGGTGTGAACGACGCGACCGTGGCCGCGGTGGGCAAGATGTCCGAGGCGCTCGAGTGCGTCGAGCGGGCCCGCGGGCACCTCTATTCGTTCCATCAACTGATGGGTCACTCCGACCTGCTGCTCGGAGAAGCCGTCGAGGCACTCGCCGAAGCAGATCACGATGCGATCGCCCAGCGAATCGGCGACGACATGGTCGGCAGGAACATCGCACCCGGACGCTGGACGTTTCAGCTCGTCGAGGAATTCGACGACGGCTACTGGAGTCCGCTGCGCGAACACGAGCGGGCGGTGCGAGACGAACTGCTCGACGGTCGCCGCCACGTCTTCGAGGCAGAGATGAAAGAGCAGCGTCGTACCCATGGCCGCCGCGGGCACGAGGCCAGGCCGACCGACTGACGGCACTCGGACTAAAAGCACCGACCCCGCCGGTGACGGCGGGGTCGGTGCTGGTGTCGAGAAGGTCTAGCCTGCTTGAATTGCCGCGTCGACCTCGCTGGTTGCGCTCGCGGTGGACAGCTGCCCGCCGGAGTTCTCCAGGTGCGCGCGAACGAACCAGTGGAACAGTTCGAGCTGGGCGCTCTGGCCGATGAGCATGTCCTCGGTGATGGGGTCGATGCCACCGACCTCTTCGATGTTCTTGCGAGTGGTCTCGATGACGCCGGTGTAGACCAGATCGAGAGCTCCGAGGTGCTCGATGGCCGTTGCGCGTCCGATCGAGTAGTCGTCCCAGCTACGTTCGGAGACGATGGTGCCGGGCGTGCCCTTGGCCGAGGAGCCGAGGGTTGCGATGCGCTCGGCGACGTCGTCCGCGAAACCGCGCACTGCCTCGACCTGCGGGTCGAGCATCTCGTGTACCGAGATGAAGTTGGGTCCGACGACATTCCAGTGAATGTGCTTGAGCGTCAGGTGTAGGTCGTTGTACGCGTTCAGTCGATCTTGCAAGATCTCGGCGACGCGCGCGCCCTTTTCCGAGGTGAGTCCGGGAACGGTGTACGAGTTCTTTTCAGCCATGATCAGTGTTTGCCCCAACGTCCCGGAACACAAACATGCCCCGCCGAACTGATCGGCGGGGCATGTGTCGTGCGGTGCTAGGACTTGTCGAGTCTCGGTGAATCCGTACCCGACGTTCCCGTCGACGAGGAGCCGGCGGTGGATGTTCCGTCCGTCGGGTCGACGATCGGGCTGTCGGCCGCGGCCCTGTCGATCGCGTCGGCGCTGTCTTCCTCCGAGGGATTCTTCAGGCTCAGGATGATCGAGCCTGCCAGGACCACGATGATGACCACCAGGCTGACCAGAGACGGGATCTCGGGGATCGACGTGCTGATCACCTTGTGTCCGGCCTGGAGAATCAGCTTGACGCCGATGAAGGCGAGGATGATTGCCAGACCCTTGGACAGGTAGTGGAACTTCTCGAGCAACCCTGCGAGCAAGAAGTACAGGGCACGCAGTCCGAGGATGGCGAACGCGTTCGAGGAGTACACGATGAACGGGTCGTCGGTCACGGCCAGAACAGCGGGAACGCTGTCGACTGCGAACACCAGGTCGGCGGCCTCGATCGCTACTACGACGGCGAGCAGCGGCGTGGCCACCCGCTTGCCTGCTTCCTTGACGAAGAACTTGGTACCGGAGTACTCGTCCTGAACGGGGACGATCTTCTTGAGCAAGCGCACTGCGATGGAGGTGCCGGGGTCGTACGAGTCGTCCTCGTCCTTCATCAGCTTGTAAGCGCTGTAGAGCAGGATGGCTGCGAAGACGAACAGAACAGCGGCGAACTTGCTGACGATGGCCACACCGGCGGCCAGGAAGATGGCACGGAAGACCAGGGCACCGATGACACCGAAGAACAGCACGCGGTGCTGGTACTCACGGGGAACCTTGAAGTAGCCGAAGATCAGTGCGAAGACGAACAGGTTGTCGACGGACAGACTCTTCTCCAGCAACCACGCCGTGGTGTATTCCACGCCGGCAGTCGTGCCGAGCGTGAAGAACACGACGATGCCGAAGATGATGGCCACGCCGACCCACAGAGCGCTCCACCACGCGGCCTCCTTGAAGCCGATGATGTGAGCACCGCGGTGCGCAAGCAGGTCTATTGCCAGCAGGATGAGGACGACGGCACCGAAAGCCGCCCACGCCCACCACGGAACGACGTTCATGAACGACCACCCTTACCGCTGAATTTGCTACCGAGTTGCTTCAACTTCGCCTGATTCTCCGGCTTGGTTGCGTATCTACGTGCCTGGTCGACCATCTTCTTGCCCTGTGGGCTGCGAGCGAATGTGGTCAACTTCTGTACCAATGACGACATCTGTCACATGCTCCTTGCGTTCTCGTTCGTATGATCCCGGTGGCGTTCTGGCCGAGCGTTATGCTCGACGGGAATCGTGGGTCTTTCCGCGGGGCCCCACGCCTGGTGGGTCCGACCGCGACTACTCCAGTGTGACTGTTCAGGTTCATGCAGGCAGGGTCGTTTTGCGGACATGTTTCGTAGGAATTCTTTGCCGGAACCCGGCAAGTTGGTCGACTGTACCTGTCATGACGGCAAGCGACCGCCCGGCCAGTCGAGCAACATGGCGCCGAGTACGGCTGTATGCAGCGCAAATGCCTCGACGGGGTTGCCCACATCTTGACCGGTCAAATCATGTATTCGCGACAATCTGTACGTGACCGCCCTCACCGACAAGTGCATGCGCCGCGCGGTGGACGCAGAGTTCGCGCCGGTGTCGAAGTACACCTGCAACGTTTCCAACAACGGACCTGCACCACCGCGGGCGACCAATAGCGGCGTCAGCAACGTGTCGACCAGATCTGCGATGGCGGCCCGGTCACTGATGAGAACTCGGTAGACGAGCAGATCTCGGGCATCGACCACCGGGGTATCGAGTCCGAGCGCGGAGGCCAGTTCGAGAGCATCGAGCGCCTCCCGGTAGGACGCGGCGACGCCCCCTGCTCCTCCGCGTGGGCGACCGACCCCGGTCTGCGTCCTGCCGTACTCGCCGTCGCGACGGAGGTCGACGGAGTCGGTCGGGGTGTGCGCGGACGTACCGAGGACACGTCCCGCCCTGTCGAGAACATGCTCGACGGCCTCGCGGTCGGGTGCGGGAAAGACCAGAATCAACCGGCCCTGCTTGGTTGCGACGAGCAACTCGGCGTCACCTTTGCTGCCCTGCACGCTGCGCTCGACGAGTCCGATCGCCGAGCTCGCGTCGGTGAACGGCTTGCTCGACGTGACCACCGCAACCGCGTGCGGACTCGACAGGTCGAGTCCGAATGTCTGGGCGCGTCCGAGTACCCCGGCGACGTCGGACGTTCCGGAGAGCAGATCGTCGACGAACTCGCGGCGGGCGAGTACCTCGGCACGAACGAGCGTGCGACGGGCGAGTTGAAACCCTTCGGCGAGTTCGGCCACTGCGTCGTCGACGGCCCGCAGCATCACCTCGCCTGCCGTCACTACGCCGGCCGGATTGTCGGCGGCTGCCGTCACTGCGGGCAGTTCTCGCCACAGTCGCCATGCCGAGGACAGATACATGTCGAGCAGAGCGCGCAATGCGACTCCGGCGCGCGCGGCAGCATCACCCTGCGCCCGGAACGGTCTGAGCTGTTGTCGTCTGAGCGGGACGCCGGCGTTCACCGCGTCGGTGAGGACATCGAGAAAGTTTCCGAGGAACACGACGTCGAGGCCGCCTGCGTCCGACGCAGCCAGCGCTGCGACCGTGTCGAGCCGTGCCCCGCCCTCCTGTGTGGCCATGTGTTCGCTCGTCTCCCATTCGATCGAAGGTCAATGGTAGGCATCACAGTGGCCGTCCCCGAAACGAGTCGCTGCGTGAATCGAGAGATTTCGCGGCGTGTTCGATGTGCGGCAGGCACTATCTGGGAGCACAATCAGCCGATCCGCACGTTCGCCTCCACGTTGGGAGAGCCGACCATGACTTCGTCGAACAGACCTGCATCGGGTCTTCGATCACAGCTGCTACGCAAGAAGCCGATCGTGGACCCCGAACAGCACAGCAGCGGGGGGCTCGAACGCACTATCGGCACGTTCCAGCTGACGATGTTCGGCGTCGGTGCCACCATCGGCACCGGTATCTTCTTCGTGCTGTCGCTCGCCGTGCCCGAGGCCGGTCCCGCGGTGATCCTCTCGTTCCTGGCGGCAGGTATCGCGGCCGGTCTCGCCGCTATCTGTTACGCCGAAATGGCATCGGCAGTGCCGGTTTCCGGCTCGACCTACTCGTACGCCTACGTGACGATGGGTGAGGTGGTCGCGATGGGGGTCGCGGCCTGTCTGCTGCTCGAGTACGGGGTGTCGAGTGCCGCCGTCGCCGTGGGGTGGAGCGGGTATCTCAACGAGCTGCTCAACAACCTCTTCGGTTTCACCATCCCGCATGCGTTGTCCGCTGCACCGGGTGACGCCGACCCCGGGGTCATGAACCTGCCCGCGGTGGTGCTGATCGTGTTGTGCGCCGTGCTGCTCATTCGCGGTGCCAGTGAATCCGCTGCAGTCAATGCGGTCATGGTCGTCATCAAACTCGGTGTGCTCGCACTGTTCGCGGTCGTCGGATTCTCCGCCTTCGATTCAGGGAATTTCTCCGATTTCATGCCGCTGGGTACCGCCGGTGTCACCGCTGCCGCGGGCACCATCTTCTTCTCGTTCATCGGACTCGACGCGGTGTCCACCGCGGGCGACGAGGTGAAGAATCCGCAGAAGACCATGCCGCGGGCCATCATTGCTGCGCTCATCGTCGTCATCGTCTTCTACCTCGTGGTCGCGGTGGCAGCGCTGGGGACTCAGCCGTGGACCGCCTTCGCCGGTCAGGAGGAAGCCGGCTTGGCCGAGATTCTTCGTAACGTCACCGGGCAGGCCTGGCCGGCAACGATTCTGGCTGCCGGCGCGGTCATCTCGATCTTCTCGGTGACCCTGGTGACGATGTACGGGCAGACTCGCATTCTGTTCGCCATGGGCCGAGACGGCATGTTGCCGAAGGCGTTTGCCAAAGTCAGTCCGCGCACGCACACCCCGGTCAACAACACGATCGTGGTCGCGGTGATCATCTCGATACTCGCTGCATTCATTCCGCTCGACAAGCTGGCCGATCTGGTGTCGATCGGAACGCTCGTCGCGTTCATCGTCGTGGCGATCGGGGTGGTCGTGCTTCGTCGGACGATGCCGGACCTGGAGCGTCCGTTCAAGGTGCCGGGATACCCGGTGACGCCGGTGTTGTCGGTCGCCGCATGCGTGTACATCCTGTCGGGTCTGCGGTGGACCACGTGGTTCTGGTTCGGTCTCTGGCTCGCCGTGGTTCTCGCGTTCTACTTCCTGTGGGGTCGGCATCATTCGGCGCTCCGATCGGTTGGAAAGGACGCGGAATGAGCGTTCTGATCGCCTTCGCGCCGGGAAAAGGCAGTGTCGGTGCCCTCGATCTCGGTGCCCAACTCGCGCGGTCGTCGGGTACCGACATCGACGTTGCGACGGTGGTGCCCAAGCCGTGGTCCACGCCGTCGATGGCACGCGTCGATGCCGAGTTCGCGGATTGGGCGGCGGTGACGGCAGCCGAGTCGGAATCGAAGGCGCGCCACTACCTGGAGGACCGGGCCCCCGACATCGCAGCATCGTTCCATCGTCTGGCACACCGCTCGGTATCGACGGCGTTGACCGAAGCGGCACAGAACCTTTCGGCTTCGGTTCTGGTACTCGGTTCCTCGGGGGACGGGGCGCTCGGGCAAGTTGTCGTCGGGTCGACCGCGGACAAGCTCCTGCACTCCTCACCGGTGACGGTAGCGCTCGCTCCGCGCGGCTATCGCATGCGTGAACGTGCGACGCTGACGCGGATCACCTGCGCTTTCTCCGGTGACAGCGAGGCCTCGCGTGTGGTGGGACCCACCGCAGAGCTGGCCAGGAATGCCGGCATTCCACTGCGATTGGCGTCGTTCGTCGTCCGCGGGGCAACGATGTACCCACCCGAGGTCGGACTGCGAGCCGAGGACGATGTTGCCGCCGAGCTCGCCCGAGGGCTGAGCGAGGCACTCACTGCGGCGGTGGACGACGCTGTTGCGGTGGGACTTCCGGCCGAACAGGTGACCACCGAGTTGGCCACGGCCGGGAGTTGGCGCGAAGCCCTCGACGAACTGCACTGGCAGGACGGCGAAGTACTGACCATCGGATCGTCCGGACCGTTGGGGCCCATCGCTCGGGTGTTCCTCGGTTCGCGGGCAACGAAGATCATTCGTCACTCACCGGTACCGATCCTGGTGCTGCCGCGTCGGTGACGTTCTATCGGTTGAGGGCCAGCACCGAGAGCAGTTCGTAGGCCACGTGAGCCGCGGCGATTCCGGTGATCTCGGCGTGGTCGTACGCAGGCGCGACCTCGACGATGTCTGCACCGACCACGCTCAGTCCGACAAGTCCACGCAGCGTGTTCAACAGTTCGCGAGAGGTCATTCCCCCGGCTTCGGGAGTGCCGGTGCCCGGAGCGTGTGCTGGGTCGAGTACATCGATGTCGACCGAGACGTAGACCGGGCCACCGTCGAGGCGACGACGCATCCGCTCGACGATGCTGGCCACGCCGTCGACCTCGTAGTCGTCGGAGCGGATCACCTGGAAGCCGAGCACCCGGTCGTCCTCGAGGTCCTGCTCACTGTAGAGCGGGCCGCGGATGCCGATGTGCTGTGAGCGTTCGAGGTCGATGAGCCCTTCCTCGCTGGCTCGTCGGAACGGCGTCCCGTGTGTGTAGGGCGCACCGAAATACGTGTCCCACGTGTCGAGGTGAGCATCGAAGTGCAGCACTGCTATCGGCCCGTGGTCGCGCGCGAGCGAACGCAGGATCGGCAGTGCGATGGTGTGGTCACCGCCGAGGGTGAGAACCGACGAGCCGTCGGCGCGCAGGTCCGTCACCGCGTCGTGCACCGTGGTCAGTGCCTCGGTGATGTCGAACGGATTTACCCCGATGTCGCCGAAGTCCGCCACTTGTTGACGGGCGAAGGGCGACACCTTCAGCGCAGGGTTGTACGGCCGCAACAGTTTCGAGGCTGCGCGGATGTGACCCGGGCCGAAACGTGCCCCTGGGCGGTAACTCACGCCGGAATCGAACGGCACACCGAGGATGGTGACGTCGGCGCGAGACACCTCGTCGAGACGGGGCAGCCGCGCGAAGGTGGTCGGCTCGGCGAAGCGGGGGACCTTGGTGGCGTCGACCGGACCGATCGGGGGGTGCTCGGGATTGCTCGGGTTCATCGACAAATCCTTCCGAATTTCAGGAGTCCGGTCACGTCGGGTCGACCAGTTCGCCCGGCAAGCGTTACTCTGATGCTCGATCTTGTCAACACGAGTTTCCTGAAAGGCGAGAGCGGTGTCCCTTGCTACGTCGGTCGTCAGTGATGCACCGCGTATCGGTGCGCGGCTCAGGGAGGCTCGGCAGAAGAAGCGGTTGACTCTGGACGCGCTCGCCGAGACGTGCGGGGTGACGAAGGGGTACCTGTCCAAGCTCGAGCGCGATCAGGTGAACGCCTCGGTTGCGTCGTTGGTGCGGGTCTGTGCTGCGCTCGACGTACCGGTCGGCTCCCTGTTCGACGATGCCCCAGCGGGTGACGTCGTACGGGCACAGTCGTTGCCGCGCATCGTCTTCGGCGGCGAGGCGATGACAGAGTATTTGTTGACTCCGGTGGGGGAACGGCGCGTCCAGGTGTTGCTGGGGGACATCGAGGAGGGCGGCGGCAGCGGAGCGGAGGCGTACACCCTGCCGTTGGACGTCACGTTCGTGCACGTGTTGTCCGGCGAGGTGCGGGTGACCTTCGAGGCCGACCCCGACGGCAGCTTCGGCGGCGACGACGTCCTGCTCGGGGCGGGCGATGCGTTCACCTTCTCGCCCAGGCGACCGCACAGTTTTCGCAGCGAGGGTAGCGGCGGTGCGCAGGTTCTGTGGGTACTGGCCCCGGCGTTGCCGGAGGAGTTGCCTGCAACGAAACAGGAGTTTTCCTCATGACTGTCACCGTGTCGCTGTTCCAAGGGCCGGAGTTCTCCGGTGATGTCGAGGCGAACCTCGCGGCGATCGACGCCGCCGCGGCGAGCGCGTCCGCGGCAGGGGCGTCCATCCTCGTCACCCCGGAGATGTCGGTCAGTGGCTACGACATCGGAGATCTCGTGCGGGAGCGCGCCGAACCGTTCGACGGTCCGATCTTCGAGCGCATCGCCGCGATCGCGCGATCTCGAGCTGTCGCAATCGTGTACGGGTATCCCGAGAGCAGCGGTGAATCCGTGTTCAATTCGGTCCAGGTGGTCGACGCATCCGGGCTGTCGATCGCGCGCTACCGCAAGACCCACCTGTTCGGTGAACTCGATCGCACGCACTTCGCTCCTGGGCCGGAACTGTTGGTGCAGTTCGACTTCGGAGGTCTGCGCTGCGGCCTGCTCACCTGTTACGACGTCGAATTCCCGGAAACGGTGCGTGCGCAGGCCGATGCCGGAGCGCAATGGTTGGTCGTCCCCACCGGTTTGATGACGCCGTTCGAGATCATCGCAACTCACGTGGTCCCGACGAGGGCGTACGAGAGTCAACTGTTCATCACCTACGTGAATCGCTGCGGTGCCGAGGCCAGCCTGACGTACTGCGGACTCACCTGCGCCGTCGCGCCGGACGGTACCGACATCGCCCGGGCAGATGCACACGAGGAGTTGCTGACGGTGGACTTGGATCCGGCCGAACTCGCTCGATCCCGCTCCGTCAACACCCATCTGGCCGATCGCCGCCATGATCTGTACCGGACAGTTCTCGACCCGACAGGGTCCTCGCGGCCCGAGCAGGAGACCGACCGATGACCACACCCGTCACCCCGGACAGCTCGATCGAATCCGAGGACGAACAGCCGCTCACCATGTTCGGCCCGGACTTCCCGTTCGCGTACGACGACTACCTCGCGCATCCGGCCGGTCTCGGCAGCATTCCCGACGCGGCCCTCGGTACCCAGGTCGCCGTGATCGGCGGCGGACTCGCGGGCATGGTCGTCGCCCACGAGCTGCTCAAGCTCGGGCTGGAACCGGTTGTGTACGAGTCGGATCGGATCGGCGGACGAATGCGCTCGGTGCCGTTCGACGGACACCCCGGGGTGGTGGCCGAGATGGGTGCAATGCGGTTTCCGCCGTCGTCGACCACGCTGTTCCACTACCTCGACGCCGTCGGGCTCGAGACGACGCCGTTTCCGAATCCGTTGGCAGAGGTGACACCGAGTACGGTGATCGACCTCAAGGGCGAGAGCCATTACGCGCGCAAGCTCGACGATCTTCCGCCGATCTTCGCCGAGGTTGCCGACGCGTGGAACCGCACGCTCGAGGAACACGCCGAGCTGGTTCCGCTGCAGCGCGCCATTCGCAGGCGAGACGTGGCCGAGATCAAGAGGATCTGGAACGAGCTGATCGTGAAGTTCGACGACCAGACCTTCTACGGTTTCCTCGCTGCGTCCGAGCACTTCTCGTCGTTTCGGATGCGAGAGTTGTTCGGCCAGGTGGGTTTCGGAACGGGTGGCTGGGACACCGACTATCCCAACTCGATTCTCGAGATCCTCCGCGTCGTCAGCACGGCAGCGGACGACCACCATCGAGGAATCGTCGGAGGCTCACAGCAACTGCCGATGCGGCTGTGGACCGACTCGCCCGCGAACATGGTGCACTGGCCGGCCGGCACGTCGGTGGCCTCACTGAACGGCGGCACCACGATGTCGCGTGTCACCGAGATCAGGCGCACCGACGGCGGCACCACGATCCACGACGACCGCGGCAACATCCGCACCTATGCGGCCGCCGTCGTGACGGCTCAGAGCTGGATGTTGCTCAGCAACATCAGATGTGACGACGGCCTGTTTCCCATCGATCACTGGACCGCCATCGAACGCACCCACTACATGGGGTCGACCAAGGTGTTCGCACTCGTCGATCGGCCGTTCTGGAAGGACAAGGATCCGGTCACCGGGCGAGACCTGGTCAGCATGACGCTGACCGATCGAATGAGCCGCGGCACTTACCTACTCGATCAAGGCGAGGGCAAGCCGGGGCTGATCTGCCTGTCCTACACCTGGTCCGACGATTCGCTCAAGCTGCTGGCCCTCGACCCGACCGAGCGGATGAACATCATGTTGCGCTCACTCGAAGAGATCTACCCCGGCGTCGACTTCCGTAGCCACATCATCTCGACCCCGGTGACACTGTCCTGGGAGACCGAACGCGATTTCATGGGTGCATTCAAAGCGAACCTGCCGGGTCACTACAGGTATCAGGAACGACTGTTCACCCACTTCGTGCAGGACGAGCTGGACCCCAGGCACCGAGGGATATTCCTCGCCGGCGACGACATCTCGTGGACTGCGGGCTGGGCGGAAGGTGCGATTCATACGGCACTGAACGCAGTGTGGGGCGTCGTGCATCATCTGGGCGGTTCGTCCGCCGAGGGCAATCCGGGACCGGGCGACGTCTTCGAGGCCATCGCGCCACTTCGATTGGGGGATTAGCCCTTCGGCGGCAGCGAACGCGGTGCGCGCTCGTCGAACACGAACAGCGCCAACGCGATCGTCAACATCAGGGCCACGACCCAGATCGCTCGCAGTCCGAACAGCTCGACCGCAGCTGCGCCCAGCAGCGCGCCGCCGAGGAACCCGGAAATCACCGCACCGAACCGGCGTGCCCGCGTCCCTGCTTCGCGATCGTGGTCGACGACACGGTGAAATGCTGCCATCGCCATGCTGCGCAGATTTCCGGTAGTCATCGTGGTGTTGAAAGGCGAATCCACCAGTACGCGAAAGGTGGTCACCTGCACGCCGGCCACATGCGCGAGGATGACCGAGACGACGCCGTCGGGCACGGTTGCCGGGAGAAATCCGACGACCAGAACCACGAGGATCTCGAAGACGAGCACCGCACGGACCGGCCGCCGTACGACCTTTGCCACCGCGGGCAACGCGATGAACTCCGCTGTCGCGACTCCCAGCACGAACGCCGCCAACGGCGGTAGAAACGCCAGTGCGTCGATCCAGCGCCCGCCGGCGATATCGACGCCGAGCAGCACCACGTTGCCGGTCTGGGCACCTGCGAACACCCCGCCGCGAGTGACGTAGGTATAGGCGTCGAGAAAGCCCCCGACTGCGGCCAGGAGTACCCCGAGTCGAACCGACTTCGCGGTAGCGACAGCGATGTGGGGCTCAGGACGTGACGTGGTCATCGAGAAATCCTGACACAGGGCCCTTCCATCACAGCTCGACAGCTCGTTCCATTCACGTCGATGCCAGGAGTGAGAGCAACAATTCAGCGCGCACTCGTGCGGACGTCAGATCCACCGCGAGTAGTTCCTCGCATCGGGTGATCCGGTTTCGCAGCGTGTGCCGATGAACGGACAGTTGTGCGGCAGCGGTTTCCCAATGCCCGTTGGCCTCGAGGAAAGCCCGAAGTGACGCCACCAGATCGGCGGTATGGATGCGGTCGTACTCGCCCAGCACGGCGATGGTCACCGCGGCCATGGCGCGCAACGACTCCTGCACCGGCTCGGAGGCCAGCAACATCGACCCGGTGAATTCGACGATGCGATCGTGGGATCCGGCAGCCGCGCAGGCGAGCGAGGCTTGTCGAAGCGCCGCGGGGGACTCGGTGATGTGAAGGCGGGCACTGAGGCCCACGCACGTCGATCTGGGTAGCGAATCCATCATGCGTGCAACGAAGGTGGCGTCGTCGGAGCCGCGGAGCAGGAGCGCGCAGCCGGTGTCGGTCGTCCGGGCGAAGGTCGGTCGCCCCCGGAGCCGAGACTCTGCATCGATCGCGTCGACGATGCGCTCGGATGGTCCGCGCACCACTGCAACCCTGATGTGAGAGTCGTCGTCGGCAGCATCGGCGAGATAGCTGGGCACGTGCACGTCGTCGTCCGTGGTCAGATGCCCGTCGAGGAGCAACCCGAGCGCCAAGGTGTTGAGCCTGGACTGTTCGGCGCGCAGGCGCGCCGGTTTCTCGAGTTCGAGGGTCACCAGTGAAACGGCATGCCCGAGCAGGATCTGCTCGACCCCGGTCATCGGCCCAGCGGTGCGGATGGCCAGGAAAGTCGGTGCGCTGCCGGTGATCGGGACTGAATGCAGACTCACGGTGCGACCCGGTTCGCTCACCGAGACCGTGGCAGGTGACGCCGACGGGCGGATGCTGCGAGCGATGTCGCGGGCCTGCTCGACGAGATTCGATGCGTCCGTCGGATGGAACGACTCGGCGCGCCTACCGATCAGTGCCACCGATGTCGACGTGGCAACTGCGAGTTCCCGGACGATCGCGTCGACGCCGCCGTGCAGCGCTGCCCGCGTGATGCGGTTCTGCACCGACGCAGCACGAACGACCTGCTCGTACTCCTGCTCCGAGATTCGCTTCATGACCGCCCGGATGACAGCAGCGAACGGAGTGTCGTAGGGAACTTCGACGACCGGCAGGCCCACCTCGTCTGCGGCGTCGAGCAGATGCTGGGGAATCGTGCTGTGGGACAATCCGATTCCGAATCCGAGGCACGCAACACCCGCGGCCGCCAGAGTTCGAACGTAGGTCCCGAGCGCGGGACCGTCGGAGTCGAAGCCCAGTCCGGTCGTCAGAATCAACTCGCCGCCCGACAGCCAGGGGCTGGGGTCGATGAGCTCGGTTGCCTGCGCGAAGGTGATGGACGCAGAACTGCGCTCGGGTCCGCCGCGATGACTCAGTCGAAGGTGTCGCTGCCTCAGCAGCCAGGACATCTGCACGCTCACATGTCGCACTGTAATCCTGGGGTCGACGAAAAGGAGTGTGATCGGCTCGTGGGATGGACGAAATGGCAACTGACCCGGCGATCGAGCAGTCGCATACTTGCTGAAACAGCCCAGACGAAAGGTGCGACCATGGCCTCGATCGAGTACCGACTTCCGCAGGAGCGCAAGATCGTCACCGCGTTCCCCGGACCGAAGTCGTCGGCATTGGCGGAGCGCCGCAAGGCTGTCGTCGGTGCAGGCGTGGCGTCCACCCTGCCGGTCTACGTGGCCGACGCTGACGGCGGCGTCGTCGTCGATGTGGACGGCAACTCGCTGATCGATCTCGGTGCCGGAATTGCCGTGACGACCGTCGGTGCTTCGAATCCGGCCGTTGTTGCCGCCGTGCAGGATCAGGTCGCCCACTTCACCCACACCTGCTTCATGATCGCGCCCTACGAGGGTTACATCGCGGTCGCCGAGAAGTTGGCCGAACTCACCCCAGGAGATCACGACAAGCGCACCGTCCTGTTCAACAGCGGTGCCGAGGCAGTCGAGAACGCAGTGAAGATCGCTCGGCACGCCACCGGACGCTCGGCCGTCGTAGTGTTCGATCACGCCTACCACGGCCGCACCAACCTGACGATGGCACTGACCTCGAAGTCGATGCCGTACAAGAGTGGCTTCGGGCCGTTCGCTCCCGAGGTCTATCGGGCCCCGATGTCCTACCCGTTCCGGGAGGGCCTGAACTCCGACGGTTCCTCGGTTACCGGCGCGCAGGCCGCGGCACGGGCGATCTCCGTCATCGAAAAGCAGGTCGGTGCAACCAATCTCGCGGCCATCCTTATCGAGCCGATTCAGGGTGAGGGCGGTTTCGTCGTGCCGGCCGACGGCTTCCTGCCGGCACTGGCGAACTGGGCGCGCGAGAACGACGTCGTCTTCATCGCCGACGAGGTGCAATCCGGATTCACCCGGACCGGTGCCTGGTTCGCCAGTGAGCACGAGGGAGTCGTGCCGGACCTGATCACCATGGCGAAGGGCATCGCGGGCGGGATGCCGCTGGCCGCGGTCACCGGCCGCGCCGACCTGATCGACGCCGTGCATCCGGGTGGACTCGGTGGGACGTACGGCGGCAACCCCGTCGCCTGCGCCGCTGCCTTGGCGTCGATCGAGCAGATGGAGACGCTCGACCTCAATGCCCGCGCCCGCAATATCGAACGCATCGTGCTCGACCGGCTGCACGCGTTGACTCCGGACGTCTCCATCATCGGTGACATTCGCGGACGCGGAGCCATGCTGGCCGTCGAACTGGTCGTACCCGGTGGACACGAGCCCAATCCCGAGGCCACCAAAGCCGTTGCGGCTGCGGCACTCGAGGCCGGGGTGATCGTGCTGACGTGCGGTACCTACGGCAACGTCATCCGCCTGCTGCCGCCCCTCGTGATCTCCGACGAGCTGTTGGACGACGCGCTCACCGTCCTCGAAGGTGCGCTTCGCTCTGTGGCACAGGGGAACTGACATGTCGGCCCACGATCTGATCTCCTCGTTGCCCACCGATCTCTGGCTCGGCGGTGCGCAGACACCGTCGGCGTCGGGCGCTCGATTCGCCGTGCTGAACCCGGCGACCGGCGAGGAACTGACTACCGTCGCCGACGCCACCGCGGCCGACGGGATCACCGCGCTCGATCTCGCTGTTGCGGCGCAGGGGGCGTGGGCGGCGACGCCTGCTCGCGAGCGGGCAGAGATTCTGCGGCGCGCCTTCGACCTGCTGCAGCAGCGAGCCGACGACTTCGCTCTGTTGATGACCCTCGAAATGGGGAAGTCATTGGCGGAGAGCCGCGGTGAAGTGAACTACGGCGGAGAATTCCTGCGCTGGTTCAGCGAGGAAGCCGTTCGGATCGGCGGCCGGTTCACTCCCGCGCCGGCAGGCAACGGCCGAATTCTGGTGACCAAGATGCCCGTCGGTCCGGTGCTGGCCATCACCCCGTGGAACTTTCCGCTGGCCATGGGAACGCGCAAGATCGGGCCCGCTCTGGCTGCCGGATGCACCGTCATCGTCAAGCCGGCCGAGGACACTCCGCTCACGATGCTCCTTCTGGGGCAGGTGTTCGCCGACGCGGGGTTGCCCGATGGGGTGCTCTCGATCCTTCCGACGTCCGACGCCGCGGCGGTCACCGGACCGCTGATGGACGACCCCAGACTGAGGAAAGTCACGTTCACCGGATCGACCGGAGTGGGAAAGCTGTTGGTACGCAACGCAGCCGACCGCCTGCTACGGACGTCGATGGAGCTCGGTGGCAATGCCCCCTTCATCGTGTTCGACGACGCGGATATCGACGCGGCCGTGGACGGGGCGATGCTCGCCAAGATGCGCAACGGCGGCGAGGCCTGCACGGCGGCCAACCGCTTGTATGTCGCGAACTCGGTGCGTGAGGAATTCACCGTGAGGTTGACGGCGCGAATCGAGGCCTTGACGGTCGGTGCGGGTGACCGAGAGGGCACCGACATCGGGCCGCTCATCAACGACAAACAGCGTGGAACGGTCACCGCACTGGTCGACGATGCCGTCGCGAAGGGTGCTCGGGTGCGCACCGGCGGCACGGCGCCGGATGGACCTGGATTCTTCTATACGCCGACGGTTCTCGACAGTATCCCCGCGGACGCGAATCTGTTGCGGGACGAGATCTTCGGACCTGTCGCGGCGATCATCGGATTCGACACCGAGGCCGAGGCCGTCAATGCAGCGAACAACACCCGATACGGGTTGGTAGCGTACTTCTTCACCGAGAATCTCGACCGAGCCCTACGGGTGTCGGCGGCTCTGGACACCGGCATGGTCGGGGTCAATCGAGGTGCCATCTCGGACGCGGCCGCTCCGTTCGGTGGCGTCAAGGAATCGGGCTTCGGCCGCGAGGGCGGTTCGGAAGGCATCGAGGAATACCTCGAGACCAAGTACATCGCGCTGCAGTAGCCGGTGCACGTAGCGCTCCACTCTGCGACCGTCGGCGCGGGAATGCCCGATCGACGGCCGAGAGTGGAGCGATTCGTGCCGGTCCGTTCTCAGCCCTGGGCAGCCGCGATCCGGTCCTCGGCCAGACGATCGGCTGCGGCTCCCAGCAGAATGCCCTCGGTACGCGCGATGGCGAAGATGCCGGAGACGGTGTCGCGGATCTTCCCGATCGTGGCCATCACCTGGGCCGAATCCTTACCGCGCAGTTCGCCTTCCACCTGGATCAATCCGCCGGCGTTGGCGACGTAATCGGGTACCCAGACGATTCCGCGCGCCGCCAACATCTCTTCGACGTCGGGTGTGAGCAGCTGGTTGTTGGCCGCGCCGCAGACGATGGACGCCGTCAATCGGGCTACCGAGGAGGCGTCGAGGGTGGCACCCATGGCGCACGGTGCGTAGACGTCGACGTCGGCACCGATGATGTCGGATTCGATGGTGACCCCGGGGAAGTCCAGGGCGATGCGCTCGAGTGCGGGTGCATAGGAGTCGCTGACGATCACGTCGGCACCGGCATCCCGAAGAAGGGCGACGAGGTTGTATCCGACCTTTCCTGCACCTTCGACGGCGACACGCTTACCGGTCAGATCATCTGAGCCCCAGACTGATTCGGCTGCCGCACGGAGCGAAAGAAAGACCCCGAGTGCGGTCTGCGGACCGCTGTCGCCGGTGCCGCCTGCAGTGGTGTTCTTGCCGACGACGTGCGCGGTCTCTTCGGCGATGATGTCGAGATCGTTGCTGTTGGTGCCCACATCGCCTGCGGTGACGTAGGTTCCACCGAGCGACTCGACGAACCGGCCGTATGCGTTCAGCAGCGTCGGGGTCTTGATGGCGTTGGGATCGCCGATGATCACGGCCTTTCCGCCGCCGAGGTCGACGCCCGCGACGGCGGCCTTGTAGGTCATCCCGCGGGAGAGTCGCAATACATCGGTCAACGCATCCTGCTCGGATGCGTAGGGGTAGAAGCGAGTTCCGCCGAGGGCCGGCCCGAGAACGGTGGAGTGGACGGCGATGATCGCGCGCAGCCCGGTATCGCGGTCCTGGCAGAACACGACGCGTTCGTGCGCGGAGTCGCGCGGCATGTCGGGACGGTCGAAGACGCCTGCCGTCGAGGAGAGGGAGCGGGGCGGGGTGCTGGCTACGGCGGCGGGGTGGTCGGCAACGACGGACACAGGCGGTCTCTTTCGGTGATGAGGCGGCGGTACCCGGAAATGGGTGGTATCCGGGAACATGTCCGTCGAAGAGTGCCGTGAACGTGCACGCTGGTCAACCGCCGTCGCCGAGATCATGCATCTTGCACGGTGGAGGCTGAATCGGTCTGGCAGAGCTGGTCTGCCTGCTCAGCGTCGGCCGTCTTCGGCGAGCTGTTCGAGCAACGGCTTGGTGCGGTACTGGATCAGTTCCGACATGGCGATGGACATGTTGGTGCGCTCGACTCCCGGTATCTCGAGAATCAGACCGGCGATGCGGTACAGGTCGTCGGCGTCTACGGCGGCGATGCGGATGTGCATGTCTGCAGCTCCGGACAGCCCGAACACCTCGAGTACCTCAGGGATGGTGCGGAGATTCTCGGTGACCGCCGCCAGCATGTGCTGATTGACCCGTGCGGTGACGAACGCCTGCAGCGGTCGCCCCAGCGACTTCGGCGGGATGCGGTGATCGATCGGAGTGAGTGAGCCTTTGTCGTCCCATCGGCCGAGACGCGCCTGGACGGTGTTTCGCGACAAGCCCAGTGTCGTGGCGAGTTCGACCCCGGTGGCGCGAGGCTTCGAGCAGAGGGCGAGGAGAAGCTTGGCGTCGGTCTTGTCCAAATCGGTCATTGCGCACTTCCTGTAGCTCGGTCGTTATTCAATATTGTGCACGTTGCGCAGTTTCGAAGTCATCACTTGTGCAGTCTGGATGTCGGTGGTGTCCTTGTGAAGGACATCACATCAGGACGGAGAGTGCCAGGACCATGAACACCAACTCGCTGGTTCAGCTGATCAAAGAATCGGGAACCGTGGTGCGCAACGAGACCTACTCGCCTCTCGTCGCCGATATCGACACGGCCGCGATGATGGAGATGTATCGCGATCTCGTCGTCGTCCGGCGCATCGATTCCGAGGCCACCGCGTTGCAGCGGCAGGGCGAACTGGGCCTGTGGGCACCGCTGCTCGGTCAGGAAGCGGCGCAGGTCGGATCCGCTCGTGCGCTCGACACCGAGGACTTCGTGTTCGCCAGCTACCGCGAGCACGGCGTCGCTTATTGTCGCGGGGTAGACCCCACTCAGATGCTGCGGTTCTGGCGCGGATCGACGCTGTCCGGCTGGGACCCGTACGAGTACCGGATGACCACACCGGCGATCATCGTCGGATCGCAGGGTCTGCACGCGACCGGGTACGCCATCGGCATGCAGCTCGAGGGCGCCGAAGGTGCGGCCATCACCTACTTCGGTGACGGCGCGACCAGTCAGGGCGACATCTCCGAAGCGCTCGGTTTCGCCGCCAGTTTCCATGCGCCGGTGGTGTTCTTCTGCCAGAACAATCAGTGGGCGATCTCCGAACCGGTGACGGTACAGACCAAGACGACGATCGCGGCCCGCGGCGAGGGCTTCGGTATTCCGTCGGTGCGCGTCGACGGCAACGACGTTCTGGCCGTCCTGGCGGTGACCAGAGCAGCGCTGGCGCGCGCCCGAGAGGGTAGTGGTCCGACGCTCATCGAGGCCGTCACCTACCGGATGGGCCCGCACACCACGTCCGACGATCCGACGCGATACCGCTCGGGTGCCACCGACGACGAATGGCGTGCGAAGGATCCGATCGATCGAATCGAGAAGCTGCTCCGTCGAATCGGCGTGTACGACGACGCGTTCGCCGCTTCGGTGAAGCGCACCGCCGACGACGTCGCGGCGGAACTCCGCCGTGGGTGCCTCGAGACCGTCGAGCCGGAAGCGATGTCGGTGTTCGACAACGTCTACGCCGATCCACACCCCCTCCTGGACGACGAGCGAGCCCAATTTGCCTCGTACCAGGCCGGATTCGAAGGAGCCACGTCATGACCACCATGGAAAGTATTGCGCCGCAGCGGCCCACGAGTCTTCCGTTGGGCAAGGCCATCAATGCAGGTCTGCGACGAGCGATGGAGAACGATCCCAAGGTTCTCCTCATGGGCGAGGACATCGGCAAGCTCGGTGGCGTCTTCCGCATCACCGACGGCCTGCAGAAGGACTTCGGACCCGGTCGTGTTCTCGATATGCCGCTGGCCGAGTCCGGCATCATCGGCACCGCAGTCGGACTCGCGATGCGGGGATTCCGGCCGGTGTGCGAAATTCAGTTCGACGGCTTCATCTATCCGGCCTTCGATCAGATCGTCTCGCAGGTCGCCAAGCTGCACTACCGCACGAGTGGCAACGTGAAGATTCCGATGACGATTCGCGTGCCCTACGGCGGCGGAATCGGTGCCGTCGAGCATCACTCGGAGTCGCCCGAGGGCTACTTCGCGCAGACCGCGGGCCTACGCGTCGTCACCTGTAGCAATTCTGCAGACGGCTACTCGATGATCCAACAGGCTATTGCCAGCGACGACCCCGTGTTGTTCTTCGAGCCGAAGCGTCGGTACTGGGAGAAGAGCCCGATCGACCTGGACTCCACCGATCCGGGCGCGTCGTACCCGCTGCACCGGGCGCGGGTGGTCACCGAGGGCACCGATGTCACACTCATCGCCTACGGCCCGCTCGTCGCCACCGCCCGCAAGGCCGCCGAAGTTGCTGCCCACGAGGGAATCTCGATCGAGGTCATCGATCTGCGCTCGCTGTCCCCGATCGACTTCGAGACCATCGAGGCCTCTGTGCGCAAGACCGGACGTCTGGTCGTCACACACGAGGCACCGGTGTTCATGGGTATCGGCTCCGAGATCGCCGCACGGATATCCGAACGGTGTTTCTACAACCTGGAGGCACCGGTGCTGCGCGTCGGCGGCTTCGGGACCCCGTACCCCGCGTCGAAGCTCGAGAAGTTCTACCTCCCCGACGTCGACCGGATCCTCGACGCCGTCGACCGCTGCCGCTCCCACTGACTTTTCGCTCACTGCCGCCGACAGACACCGAACAGGATTCGACGATGCCCACCATCCAGAGTTTTCCGTTGCCCGACCTCGGGGAGGGTCTCACCGAGGCCGACCTGCTGACCTGGCTCGTCGCCGTCGGTGACACGATCGAGTTGAATCAGAACATCGCCGAGGTCGAAACGGCCAAGGCTGCCGTCGAACTTCCCTCACCGTTCGCGGGGGTGGTTGTTGCGCTGCATGTCTCGGAGGGCGACACCGTCGAGGTCGGGGTGCCGATCATCGACATCCGAGTCGGCGGCGACACCCAGGAGGAGGTGACTGCCCCGCCGAGTGTCGAGACAGCCACCGACACGGACGAGGCAGCCCCCGCAGAAGACAACGACGAACGGATTCCGGTTCTCGTCGGCTACGGCGTGGCGAAGGAAGGATCCAGTCGACGCGGCGGCCGGGGACCAGCTCCGGTCACCGCGACATCGAGTGGTCGGAACGGCAAGCCGTTGGCCACACCGCCGGTGCGAAAGATCGCCAAGGACAACGCCGTCGACCTGGCCGAGGTGCCCGCAACCGGAAGCCACAGTGACGTCACGCGTGAGGACGTCGAGACTTACCTGAAGGGTGAGGAGCCGGCGGAGGCGCCGGCCCCGCACCGGACCGGCCGCGAAGAGCGCACGCCGATCAAGGGAGTGCGCAAACATACGGCGGATGCGATGGTGCGCAGTGCATTCACCGCTCCGCACGTCACCGAATTCGTGACCGTGGACGTCACCGAGACTCTGGCTCTGCTGGAATCCCTCCGGTCCTCGACTCATTTCGCGGACGTGCGGCTGACTCCGCTGGCGTTGGTGTCCAAGGCAGTTCTGGTAGCACTGAGATCGAATCCGTCCCTCAACTCGTCCTGGGACGAGGCGGCTCAGGAGATCGTCACCAAGCACTACGTCAACCTCGGCATCGCCGCAGCGACTCCGCGCGGCCTGATGGTGCCGAACATCAAGGACGCGCACGAACTTTCGTTGGTGGACATCGCGCGTGCACTGGCAGATCTGACGCGTACCGCGAAAGAAGGCAAGAGCAGTCCGGCCGACCTCGCCGACGGCACGATCACGATCACCAACGTAGGAGTGTTCGGAGTCGACGCCGGGACGCCCATTCTCAATCCCGGTGAAGCGGCCATCTTGTGCTTCGGTTCGATCCGCCGTATGCCCTGGGAACACGAGGGTGCCATCGCACTGCGTTCGGTGACGACGCTGTCACTGTCGTTCGATCACCGTCTGGTCGACGGCCAGCAGGGATCACAATTCCTCGCCCTCGTCGGTCGGCTGCTCAGCACTCCGATGGATATGATCGCCCTGAGCTGATTCCGCGGCTCGATGGAGACAGGTCGATGGAGACAAGTCGATAGAGACAAGGGTGCGCGCGTGGCCGAGGCAATCGACGAGTACTTCCTGAAGCAGGTTCGCTTCGCCCGGCCCGCTGGGTCGGTCGTCGCGGATCCGGATCGACTGCTTCGGTACTTCGACGCGCAGCTCGCCAGCAGGCATCTCGACTTCGCGGCCCGTTGGTTGCAGTCCGAGGGCTTCGGTTACTACACCATCGGATCGTCGGGGCACGAAGCCAACGCAGCCGTCGGGGCAGCGACCGAGGTCACCGACCCGGCGCTGCTGCACTACCGCTCCGGTGGTTTCTATGCCGCACGCGCACAACAGCATTCGGACTCGAACCCGATCCGGGACGTACTGGCGAGTCTGGTCGCCTCGACTCGAGATCCCATGTCCGGCGGCCGCCACAAGGTGTTCGGGCATCCGGCTCTGGGCATCGTCCCGCAGACGTCGACCATCGGGTCCCAGGTTCCGCGCGCGGTCGGTCTGGCGTTCGCGCTCGGTCGGGCGAAGGCGCTGCGTCATCGAACCCCGTGGCCCGAGAACGCCGTTGTGGTGTGCAGCTTCGGCGACGCCTCGGCCAATCATTCGACGACGGTGGGTGCGCTCAACTCGGCTGCCTACTGTGCGCATCAGTCCGTTCCGATGCCGATCCTGTTCGTCTGCGAGGACAACGGAATCGGCATCAGTACCCGATCGCCGCGGGGGTGGATTGCGCAGTCGCTCAGCCGATTACCGTCGATCGAGTACGTGCGGGCCGACGGCAACGATCCGATCGCACTGATGCGCACCGTCGACGCCGCCGTCGCTACAGTGCGCAATCGGCGGCGTCCGGTAGTGCTCCACCTCGAGACGGTGCGGCTGATGGGTCACGCCGGATCGGATGCCGAACTCGCCTACCGCTCCAGCGCAGACATCGTCGGTGACTACGAGCGAGATCCGTTGGTGGCCAGCGCTCGTGCGTTGGTCGGCGCCGGGATCTTGACTGCCGCCGACGTCGAAGGCCGATACCAGGCGATGCGCGAGACCGTCATGGGCGAGGCCGAGGCGACGGTCGACTCGCTGCGCTCCGGGGAATCGTCGCGCCTCGCTACCGCAGAGGCGGTGATGGCTCCGCTCACCGATAGGCGACCGACCGCCGTGGCTGCTACCGAGAGCAGTCTGCGAGGTGCTCACAACGAAGGTCGGCTCACGCTGGCCGCGATGATCAACCGAACTCTCACCGACATCATGACGACGCGACCGGATGTGCTCGTGTTCGGCGAGGACGTGGCCGTCAAAGGCGGCGTCTACGGCGTCACGAAGGGCTTGCGTAAAAAGTTCGGCGCAGCGCGAGTTTTCGACACTCTGCTCGACGAGCAAACTGTGCTCGGCACCGCCCTCGGTGCTGCGCTCGCTGGATTCGTCCCGATACCCGAGATTCAGTATCTGGCGTACCTGCACAATGCCGAGGATCAGCTGCGTGGTGAGGCCGCGTCGCTGAAGTTTTTCTCCGACGCCCAGTACACCAACGGGATGGTGGTACGCATCGCTGGTTTGGCGTATCAACGCGGTTTCGGCGGACACTTTCACAACGACAATGCGGTCGCTGTTCTGCGCGATATTCCGGGCATCGTGGTTGCGGTTCCGAGTTCGGCGGCCGAGGCCGCCGGTCTCTTGAGAACCTGCGTGGCACTGGCCGCGGAGGAGGGGCGAGTGTGCGTGTTTCTGGAGCCCATTGCGCTCTATCACCGCACCGATCTGCTCGACGGCGACGGTGCACTGCGCTGTGCCGATAATTCAACGGGCGATTTCGGCACCGTCGCAAGCCATCTCGACGGAGATGATCTGGTGATCGTCACGTTCGGTAACGGAGTGGTGATGAGTCGACGCGCCGCGTCGCGGTTGAGCGAACGCGGGATCGCGGTGACGGTCGTGGACCTACGTTGGATAGTTCCCCTGCCGGCCGGGGATCTGTTGCACCGGCTGGCACGCTTCGATCGAGTGCTGATCGCCGACGAGACCCGGCACGACGGGGGAGTGGGTGAGGGCGTCGTGACCGCTCTCGTCGAGGGCGGCTACGACGGTGCCATCGCGCGAGTCTCCAGCGCGAATTCGTTCGTCCCCCTCGGCGGCGCGGCCGATCTCGTCCTCCTGTCGGAAGACGAGATCGTCGACGCGGCCGTGCGGATGATGGACGCCGGGTGACCTAGTGAACCGGTTGTGCGGGGGCGAGCGCCTCGCTGTCGGTTCGTGCCGGTGCCCGGATGAAGAACGACGCCGCCACTGCGACCAACGACACGGCCCCGCCGTAGAGGAAGGCTGTGTGTATTCCGGCCTCCGAGCCGCCCACAGCAGTTGCGCCGTCGGCGATTCTGGCTGCTGCGGTGTTGGACATCACGGTGACGAACAGTGCGGTACCGGCAGCACCGGCCAACTGCTGGACCGTGCTGAAGATGGCACTACCGTGCGAGTACAGCTGGGTGGGAAGCGATCCCAGCGACGAGGTCATGAGCGGCGTCATGATGAGAGCCAGGCCCGCCGAGAGCAACATGTGGATACCGATCACGAGCGGCAGTGCAGTCTGCGCGTCCAGCACGGTCATCGACCACAGCGCGCCGCTCACCACCACGGCACCGGGAATGACCAACGGACGCGGCCCGATTCGGTCGAAGATGCGTCCGACGAACGGGGCGAGCAGACCCATCAAGAGTCCGCCGGGAAGCAACATCAGTCCGGTGTCGAGAGTGTCGAGTCCGCGGACGTTCTGTAGATACATCGGTAGCAGGATCAGTGCGCCGAACAGGGCCATCATCGAGATCGCGATCATGCCGAGTCCGATACTGAAGGTGGGAGTGCGGAACGGACGCATGTCCAGCAGAGCGCCGCCGCGATCCTGACGTGAGATCTGCCGGATAACGAACACCACGAGGGCGACGGTACCGACGACCAGCGGCAGCCATACCGGCACCACGGACTCCTCGGCCGAATGTCCCAGGCTGCTCAGGCCGTAGACGATGCCGCCGAAAGCCAACGCGGACAACACGACCGACACAGGATCGAACGACGGCCGACTGGTCTCGGTCACGTTCTTCACCAGAGTTGTGCCGATGGCGAACGCGATGAGTGCGATCGGAAGGACGAGCCAGAACATCCAACGCCAGTTGAGCGAATCGAGGATGATCCCCGAGATCGTCGGACCGATCGCGGGTGCCACAGCGATGACGATGGAGATCACGCCCATCATCGCGCCGCGTTTGTGCGCTGGAACCACGGTCAGCACCGTGGTCATCAACAGCGGCAACATGATCGCCGTGCCGCTGGCCTGGGTGACGCGCCCGAGCAGGAGCATCTCGAAGCCCGGAGCGGAGGCAGCGAGCAGCGTGCCGACGGTGAACAGGGTCATGGCTGCCACGAACACCTGACGCAGAGTGAAGCGCTGGAACAGGAATCCGGTGATGGGGATTACCACCGCCATCGTGAGCAGAAATCCGGTGGTGAGCCACTGTGCGGTGGTCGCCGTGATGCTCAGGTCGACCATCAGGGTAGGCAGCGCCACGCTCATGATCGTCTCGTTGAGGATCATGACGAAAGCCGCGATGACGAGGATGCCGATCAGTAACTTGCTGCCCGGCGCGAGCTGCGCGTCGGGTGCGTGGTCGGTCTCAGGTGTGGTCATGTGTCGAGAACTTTCGGGTATCGGTGCAACGTGTGGAGCAATTCTTGTGTGTAGACAGCTTGAATCATCATGACAGTGACTGTCAACTTGAATCTTGCTGGTATGTTGACAGCCAGACGCTAGAGGAGTGACCGATGGATGGAGGACGATGAGCGATCGAGTACCGGATCTGCGAGAGCGACGTCGTCGGGAAACCCTCCTCGACATCACCCGTGCTGCGCTCGATCTGTTCGAGACGCAGGGCTGCGCCGCAACGACGGTCGACCAGATCGCACGTCGGGCCGGTGTATCGCCCAGCACGTTCTTTCGTAGCTTCGCATCCAAGGAAGAATCGGTTCTCGGGCTCGCCCCGGAGTTCGAGCTCGATATCGACGCCTGGCTGGCATCGACGGCCCCCGCGGACATCACCCTCGCTGCTATCGAAGCACTGTACGAGCGATCCGTCGAACGATTATCCGCTGCACCGCACGAGGCGCGAGATCGACTCCTGCGTACCCGACGGCTGATCGGGCGCGACGACCACCTGCGGGCCGCCGCCTTCGCGACCGACGCCATGACGCTCTGTCGCGTCACCGACTCGGTGGCCGCCAAGCTCGGTGGTCACGAATCACGTTCGTACGCACGGTTGCTGGTCGAGGGTGCCGGCATGGCCATGCGGATCGCCTTCGACGACTGGGCCGAGCGCATCGACGCCGGGCAGGACGCCGACCTGGTGGACATCTACCGAACTACGCAGCGCGATCTACGACGCGTGGTCGCCGGGTGACTGCACACGTCGTGCGCGGAACTTCGTAGCAGGGGTCGAGTTTTCGTGCACGTGGCGCGAAGCGCCTCTCACCTGAAGCGGCTGGGCGACAGGTCCGCTTCGTCGAGCCCGCGCTCGGTCACATCGACCGGAAGTTGTTGCCGCCGTGCCAGAGACGCGCCGACCCGGGCCAGCGCTGCGCACGTCTGGATTCCGTACCCACCCTGACCGGCGCACCAGAAGAAACCCTCGATATTCGGATCGAATCCGACGACCGGAGTTCGGTCGGGCACGAAGCTGCGCAAACCGGCCCAGGACGACCGGACGTGCCGCGCCGTCAACGTGGTCGCCTCGGCAATGTCGTCGAACGCTCGGGCGATCTCCAACTCGTCCGGGCGGGCATCACTCGGCTCGGTGGGCGTCTCGTCCGCAGGCGAGCACAGTAGTTGTGTGCCTTCGGGTTTGATGTAGAACTTCTCGTCGATGTCGCTCAATGTCACCAGGTGCGCGGTATCGAGGTCGTCGGGTGCGGCCACCATGAACACCGAGCGACGCATGGGCACGAGTCCGATGGGCTCGGCTCCCGCCATTGCCCCGAGAACATCCGCCCATGCGCCCGCGGCGTCGACGACGAGTGGAGCAGTGTGTGCCGACCCATCGGTGGTGTGCGCGTGCCACAGTCCGTCGATGCGCCTCAGTGACCTCACCCCGGTCCCGGTGTGGACACGCCCGCCCCGCGCACGGAGCCCTCGCACGTAGCCCTGATGCAGGGCGTGCACGTCGACTTCCATCGAATGCGGCTCGTACAGAGCGCAATCGATCAATTCGGGGCGCAGCGGCGGAAAGAATGTGCGCGCGTCGGCAGGCGAAACCAGTTGTGCGTCGGGCGTCAAGCGGCTGACGTCGGCGTACATCGCTTCGAGCGCGTCGCCTCGTCCGGTGGACGCGAACTGGAGCAGGGGGCGCGGGGCGAGCAGTTCGGATCGAAAGTGCTCCGGCGGGTTCTCGAGGAAGTCACGGCTGGCCGTCGTCAGAGCACGAATCGTGTTGTTGCCGTATGTTTCCAGAAACAGCGCGGCCGAGCGTCCGGTGGTGTGGAAGGCCAGGGTCTTCTCGCGCTCGAGCAGGGTGACTCGGTGATCGCTCGCGAGTTCGTATCCGAGCGAGACACCGCCGATTCCGCCGCCGACAACTATTACATCGGTGGTAGGCGTGTCGTGAACGGATGTGCTCATGGAGTTCTCCCGTTCCTCGGCTGGGTGATTTTCGGCTGAGCGGTCCATTGAGCGCCGGGGCCGACCGCCTCGTCGAAAATCAGCCAGGTTCGGGTCGACAGTATCCCGTCCAGCCCCTGCAACTTGTCCAGCACCAGATGCCGCAGCGCTGATGTGTCAGGAGCACGGACCAGAACGAGCGCATCGAAATCACCGCCCATCAAGCTGACGTGCTCGACGAACGGATAGGTACTCAGGTCGTCGGCGACGGCACGCCACGAATCCTGCCGAATGGACAGAGCCACATAGGCGGATGCGCCGACTCCGGCCTTCTCGTAGGCGATGCGTGCGGTGAACCCCTCGATGACGCCCTCGTCGAGGAGGCGGTCGACGCGTACGTAGGCGTGTGCCCGGGAGATGTGGGTTGCCTCGGCCAATGCGCGCATGGACATTCGGCCGTCACGGCTCAGCTCGGTGACGATGCGTCGATCCACGTCGTCGAGCTCGTACTCGGTCTGTGCCATCCGTCCACTCCAGGTCGTTCACGAGAGGTCTGTATGGACAGACTGTCACATCAGTCGCACTTGGGGGCCATACATCTACATCTGGGCCCCTGATTTGAAAGCTGGTCCACTGGCCCGCACTCTGTGTAGAACAGGAAGGCCGAGACGAACACGTGCAGAAGGGGTACCGCATGACCACGACGGACACGCTCGACCACGTCACGACCTCGGTCGCACGGCGCGTTCGCGAGGGGTACGAAGCAGATTTCGTCGAATGGACCGATCAGGGTATCGATCTCGTCCGAACTTTCCCCGGCTTTCTCGGTGGCGGCTGGCTGCGCAGTTCCGGCGGATCCAACGACTACCACGTGGTGTACCGGTTCGAGACCCACGACAACCTCGACGCGTGGCTGCACTCGGATTCTCGACGCCGCTGGCTCAGCAGCGGCAGGCCCATCGCCGACGACGTTGCAACACATCGTCTTTCCGGCGTGGAGGGATGGTTCGAGCCGCAGTCCAACCTGACCGACGCTGTTCGAGTGATCGGCGGCCCGCCACCCCGGTGGAAGCAGGCGATCTCGATCGGTGTGGCGTTCTATGCCGTCAGCTTGCTGGTCAACATCGTTCTCACACCACATTTGACGGGGTTGAACGTCGCCCTGCGAACGGCGGTCGTGGTGATGATGTGCACGCCGTTGATGGTTTACGTGGTGATGCCGTTCGTCACCTCCCGGCTGCGGAAGTGGCTCGTACCCCGCGTCTGAGCCCGGCCTCGCTTCTGTACAACCTCGCTTCTATACAGTCGGGATCATGCCCGACGCCCGTGTGCACAACCAGTTCGCTCTCGACGGGGCCTGGAACTTTCGAGACCTCGGCGGTGTTCGCACTGTCGACGGCTCGAGGATTCGGCCCGGAAAGTTCTATCGCGCATCGGAATTGAGTGCTCTCACCGAGCGTGGTCAACGCGCCGTGGTCGATCTCGGGATACGCACGGTGTTCGATTTTCGCAGTGACTCCGAGATTGCACGAAGTGGTGTCGACAGAGTTCCGGACGGCGTGCAGTCGATCTCGGTGCCGTTCCACAACGACATCGGTGAGCGCGCTCCGCACGAGGTACCGACCCACGCAGAACAGAGTCAGGTCGACTACCTGCTACGCGCGTACGCGTCGTTTCCGGTGCTGGATGGGGCGGCGCACGCGATCAAGCAGGTGGCGGAGGCTGTTGCCGCCGGACGAGGCGGAGTTCTGGTGCACTGCGCCGCGGGTAAGGATCGGGCGGGGTGGACCGTCGCGACTGTGCTGCGTGCCGCCGGAGTGAGCGAGGACGAGATCCTCGCCGACTACCTCGCCAGCAATGCTGCAGTGGAGCCGCTGCTCGCCCATGTGCGCCGGATATGGGCAGGTACCGATGACGTCGAAGAGCCCGGGGAGGCGTTGTTGGGAGTCCGCGCGTCCTATCTGGAGCGCGGAATGCAGGCTGTGACGTCGAATCACGGGTCGTTCGAGGCGTACCTGAGTCACTTGGGTATCGATGAACATCTGCGCGGACGGCTCGTGGCCGAATTGGTTCAGGACTGAGCGGTAGCCTCTGCGTCATGCGAATCGGACAGACGGCCCCGGATTTCGAGCTCCCCGATCATTCGGGTGAATCCCGTGCGCTCTCCGAGCTGACGGCATCGGGCCCGGTGGTGCTGTTCTTCTATCCTGCGGCCAACAGCCCCATTTGCACCGCCGAGGCCTGCCATTTCCGGGACCTCGGAACAGAATTCAGCAGATTCGGCGCGCAGCGAGTAGGGATCAGCACCGACACACGCGACAAGAATCAGCATTTCGCTCTGCAGAGGTCCTTCGACTTTCCACTGCTGTCCGATTCCGACGGCGCGGTGGCCGAACAATTCGGAGTGCGGCGAGGTGGGTGGTTCACCCGGCGGCGTCGGCTTCGTGAGCTCGAACGCGGGCGGGCGCATGCGGCCAACCGTGGGTACCTGCGGCAGCTACTGTCCGTGAAGCGGACGACATTCGTGATAGATCGGCACCGAGTGGTGCGGATGGTGGTGCAGAGCGAACGCGGTCACGTGCACGCGACCAAGGCCTTGGAATACCTGCGTTATCTGTCTTGACGCCGAAGTGCGCCGCTATTCGTTCGCGCCGCTGAACAGGGCGGTGTAAACGGCAGGCTTGGAAGCCTCGGCATGCGCATCGGTCGACGCGTCGTCGGGATGGCTGAAGAGTGCCTCGTTCTTGTCCTTGTGTTCCATCCCCCGAGCATGCCCCTAGTCGACCGCAATAGCCACTCGCCGCGCGGAACGCATGCGTGTGACGGGTGGGATACTGCTCGGGTGCCTGATGAAACTCTTTTCGACACCTTGCGTCGCGAGCCCGACGCCGAGGCACCCAACCTCCATGCCGTCGACGCCGCGGACCGTCTGGTACTCGACACCGTCGACGAGCGTCCGGGAGTCGAGAGAACTGCACCGATCGCGGTGATCGGCGATCGGTACGGTGCCCTCACCCTCGGTGCCGCGGCGCTGGGCTTCACGAATGTGCGGGTTCATCAGGACGCCGTCACCGGCGTGCGGGCGCTCGAACTGAACGCTGCGCGGGTTGGCATGAGCGATTCGTACACCCAGCACAGGCTCGGTGCCGAGCTGTTCGACGGCGTCGGCACGGTACTGATGCAGTTGCCGCGAGGTCTGGCCGAGCTCACCGAGATCGCCGAGCACATCGCAGCGCACGCAACCGCGGACGTCGTGGTGTTGGCAGGTGGGCGAGACAAGCACATGACCCCTGCCATGAACGATGTGCTGCGACGGTCCTTCACGACGGTCACGGCCGGCCGAGGACGACAGAAGGCCCGAGTGCTCACCGCGGCCGGGGCGGTGGCGTCGGGCATGACGTATCCGGTGAGCAAACGTCTCGCGGATATCGACATGACGGTCGTGGCCCATGGCGCTGTGTTCGCCGGCGCAGGCCTGGACATCGGGACACGGTTCCTGCTCGAGTTCGTTCCGAAGATGTTGCCGCGTGCTCGCACGGCCGTCGATTTGGGTTGTGGCACAGGAATTCTCGCAGCAGAGCTGGCGCGAACCAGGCCGGATCTGGAGGTGATCGCCACCGATCGTTCGGCTGCAGCGATCGCGTCGGCAGCGGCGACGGCGGAGGCGAACGGGACTCGGATCGCGGTGATCGCCGACGATGCGATGTCGACCTTCGAATCGGAGTCGGTCGATCTGGTGGTCTGCAATCCGCCGTTTCACGAGGGTGCTGCCGTGCATACGGGCGGAGCGAGCAAACTGTTCGCTGCCGCCGGTCGGGTGCTGCGGCCCGGCGGTCAACTGTGGACTGTGTTCAACACTCACCTGAACTATCGACGCGAACTGGCCGACGCCGTGGGTCCCACCGACCTCATGGGGCGCAACGGCAAGTTCACCGTTGCTCGCTCGGTGCGGCCGAGCGAGCAACGGTGAGTGTCAGGTGACCGGGCCGCCGTCTTCGGGGGTTCCGTCGATCTGGCCGCGGTTGCGTCCGCGGTCCTCGACGAGGGTTCCTTCGACGATCTCCGCCTGGCGCTGGCCTTCCGCGTAGTCGATATCGGGATCCTCGTCGGATTCCTCGACGACGTGGTCGACCAGTTCCTCGGTCAACTCGTCGTCGGGGGTCTCGGTGATCGGGCGGTCGAGCTCCTCCTCGACCGCGATGTCGGGTTCTTCCTCGCTGAGCTTGAGGTCCAGGCTCTCGCCCTCGGCGGCCTCACGGGCTGTGGTGCCGAAGCTGTTGGCCTCGCTCCAGTGGTCCGGGGGATCCACCACGGTGTCGCCGTCGTCGTTGCGCACCTCGTCGGAGTCGACGCTCTCGCTGGGGTCCAAAGTCTGGTCGGGTCCGTCTTCGATTGCCATTTCCTCATAGTGCCCGTTTCGATTCGGTGTCACACACGCGGTCGTCTCCGCGTATCGAGGGCCTACCCGGTAGAGTCCGTTTTGTCCGTCGTAGAAGTTCTCGGTTCGGGAACTTTTGTCCGGATATCAGACGTTCTACTGATGACCGGCGGGGAGATCCCCGGTGGGGATCAGAACTTACGAAGGGAAGAGACACGGTGCGCACCTCCAGCAACCCGGTGTTCCGCAACCTGCCCAAGCAGCAGGGCGGCGGCTACGCCACATTCGGATCTGCGACGGCTGGAGCCTCGCAGGCCGCAACCTTCGGCCAGCATCCCGGAACGCAGGCCGATCCGTACACCACGCAGCCCGCTCAGCGGGCCATGACGATCGATGACGTCGTCACCAAGACGGGCATCACCCTCGGTGTGCTGAGCGTGACGGCGATCATCTCGTACCTGCTCGTCTCCAACAACACCGACTTGGCCATCCCGTTCGTGATCGGCGGTGGCTTGATCGGCTTCGGTTTGGTCATGTTCGCGACCTTCGGTCGCAAGATGGACAACAAGGCCATCGTCCTCGCCTACGCCGCCGCAGAAGGCGTGTTCCTCGGCGCACTGTCGCTGATGTTCACCGGTGTCGAGTTCGGTGGGGTCGGCGGATCCGCCCTCATCGGTCAGGCAGTGCTCGGCACGTTCGGCGTGTTCTTCGGCATGCTGATCGTCTACAAGACCGGCGCCATCCGCGTCACCCCGCGCCTGACCCGCATGGTCGTCGGTGCCCTGATCGGTGTCGTCGTGCTGATGCTCGGCAACCTGGTTGCCAGCTTCTTCATGGAAGACGGCTTCGGACTCCGCTCGGGCGGACCGCTGGCCATCATCTTCAGCCTCGTCTGCATCGGTATCGCCGCGTTCAGCTTCCTGCTCGACTTCGACCAGGCCGATCAGCTGATCCGTGCACAGGCACCGGAGAAGGCAGCCTGGGGAGTCGCCCTCGGACTGACGATCACGTTGGTCTGGCTGTACGTCGAGATCCTGCGTCTGCTGAGCTACTTCCAGAACGACTAGTACTCACGCGAAAAGCCCCGCCACTCCTTTCGGAGGGCGGGGCTTTTTCGTTGTGATGTCTCGGATCAGCTGAGACGTTCCAGCACCATGGCCATACCCATGCCGCCGCCGACGCACATGGTCTCGACGCCGAACGTCTTGTCGTGGGTGGTCAGGTTGTTCAGCAAGGTGGTGGTGATGCGGGCACCGGTCATACCGAACGGGTGGCCGATCGCGATGGCACCACCGGAGACGTTGAGCTTGTCCTCTTCGATGCCGAGGTCGCGAGCAGAGCCGAGGACCTGGACCGCGAAGGCCTCGTTGATCTCGAACAGGTCGATGTCGGAGATGGACATCCCCGCGATCTTCAGCGCCTTACGGGTGGCCTCGATGGGGCCGAGGCCCATGATCTCGGGGGACGTGCCGGTGACTCCGGTGGAGACGATGCGAGCCAATGGCGTCAGGCCGAGTTCCTTGGCCTTGGTGTCGCTCATGATGACGAGTGCTGCTGCGCCGTCGTTGAGCGGGCACGCGTTGCCCGCGGTGATGGTGCCGTTCGGACGGAAGACCGGCTTGAGCTGGCTGATCTTCTCGTAGGTGGTGCCGGCGCGAGGGCCGTCGTCGGTGTTGACGACGGTGCCGTCGGGCAGGGTCACCGGGGTGATCTCCCGCTCGAAGAAGCCGGCGTTGATGGCCTCTTCTGCGCGGTTCTGGCTGCGGACGCCCCAGTGGTCCTGATCCTCGCGGGTGATGCCGGTGAGCAGCGCGACGTTCTCGGCCGTCTGGCCCATCGCGATGTACGCGTCGGGGAGCTCGCCGTTCTCACGGGGATCGGTCCAGCTGTCCGCGCCCTCTTCCTGTGCCTTCTTGGTACGGGCTTCGGCGTCGGCGAAGATCGGGTTGTGGCTCGCGGGCAGCGAGTCGGAGCTGCCGTGAACGAAGCTGGACACGCTCTCGACACCGGCGGAGATGAACACGTCGCCCTCGCCTGCCTTGATCGCGTGCAGCGCCATCCGGGTGGTCTGCAGCGAGGACGAACAGTAGCGCGTGATCGTCGTTCCGGGGAGCGAGTCGTAACCGAGCTGAACCGCGACGATGCGGGCGAGGTTGTTGCCCTGCATGCCGCCGGGCAGACCGCAGCCCAGGAGGAGATCGTCGATGTCCTTGGGGTCGAGCGAGGGCACCTTGGCCAGCGCAGCGGCGACCATCTGAGCGGTGAGGTCGTCGGGACGAATGTCCTTTAGCGACCCCTTCATCGCCCTGCCGATCGGTGAGCGCGCGGTGGCGACGATGACTGCCTCTGGCATGAGATCTCCTTCGAATCGATACTGCTTACCTGCTCTGTTACCGCCGAGTAGGCGATGTCTCCTGACCGAACTTACAACCCCGCCCGACCTCCGCCGCCACGACGTACGAGATCCTCCGACGCAGTGCTGATCTCGGCGTCGAGCTCAGCGGTTCTCCTGCGCAGGAAGCGGTCGAGTGCGGCCGTGGCGCGGGGGATGGGCTTGCGTGATTCGACGGCTGCGGACACGGTCGGCAGTTCGGGCAGTGGGCCGCCGTGCCACACGCCCAGCGCGGACGCGAGTACCGGCAGAATTTGCTGGGCGGCGAGTTCGTAGCCCGCGGCCGACGGGTGAAAGCGATCCGCCGAGAACATGGTGTCGGGGGCGGCGAGAAACTCGGGGGACAGCAGATCCGCCAGAGCCACCGGATGTCCGCCCGCGCTGAGCGTTCGGGCCGTCTGGGCATGGGCCAGCCGCCGACCCCAATTGCGTACGACGGTGCGCAGCGGCTGCGGAATGGCAGTCACGACACCGAGATCGGGGCACGTCCCCACGGCGACCACACAGCCCTTGGCCGTCAGTCGCTCGACCGCGTCGCCCAGTCTGGCCGCCGATGCGGGAATGGAGAACTTCTTGGTGACGTCGTTCGCGCCGACGAAGATGACCGCCGCATCGGGCGGCGGACCGGCGACGAACATCGCATCGACCTGGCCTTCGAGTCCCTTCGAGGTGGCACCGGCAATTGCTTTGGTGCTCAAGCGAATTCGCTGACCTGTCTCCTCGGCCAGGCCGCGGGCGAGCAGAACGCCCGGGACTTCGTCGGCAACGACGCAGCCCACGCCCGCGGCCGTGGAGTCGCCGAAGATCATCAGATGAATATCTGCTGAACTTCCCAATCGCCACCGTTCGGGGGCCGCGCAGCCCGCTGTGTAGACGCCGTCGGCCTCCGGTGGCTTGGCGGTGGTACGCCCGATGACGCCGCGGGCCGCAGCGGCCTGTCCCATGAGATGTCGGTAGGCGGCCCAGGACGCAGTCCCTGCTCCAGAGCCCGCAAGTACCGTCGCGGCGCTCGCTTTCGCAGCGGTGCGCCATCCGCTCGCCGTCACAGATCGATCCCTCTCGTCGCGCCGTCGACACCATCGTAGGCGGGCGTCGACGGCAGTGGCCGAGAGTCGAATACCTGCATCTGGGAAGATGGTGCAATGCGCATCGCTCAGCACATCACCGAACTCATCGGCAACACCCCGTTGGTGAAGTTGTCCACCGTCATCGGCGACGGTGCAGGCACGGTCGCGGCCAAGATCGAGTACCTCAACCCGGGTGGTTCGTCCAAGGACCGCATCGCCGTGAAAATGATCGACGCGGCCGAGGCGTCCGGCGAACTGAAGCCCGGCGGCACCATCGTCGAACCCACGTCCGGCAACACCGGCGTCGGTCTCGCGCTCGTCGCACAGCAGCGCGGTTACAAGTGTGTGTTCGTGTGCCCAGACAAGGTCGGCGAGGACAAGCGCAACGTGCTGCGCGCCTACGGAGCAGAGGTCGTCGTCTGCCCGACGGCTGTCGCACCCGAGGACCCCAACAGCTACTACAGCGTCTCCGATCGACTCGTTCGCGAGATCGAGGGAGCCTGGAAGCCCAACCAGTACTCCAACCCGGCCGGACCGGCCAGCCACTACGAGACCACCGGCCCCGAGATCTGGGCCGACACCGACGGAAAGATCACTCACTTCGTCGCAGGCGTCGGCACCGGCGGCACCATCTCCGGCACCGGCAAGTACCTCAAGGAGGTCTCCGGCGGCAAGGTCAAGGTCATCGGCGTCGACCCGGAGGGCTCGGTCTACTCCGGCGGCACGGGACGCCCGTACCTCGTCGAAGGTGTCGGCGAGGACTTCTGGCCGACGGCCTACGACCCGTCCATCCCGGACGAGATCATCGCCGTCTCCGACAACGACTCGTTCGACATGACGCGTCGCCTCGCCCGTGAGGAAGGCCTGTTGGTCGGCGGCTCGTGCGGCATGGCTGCCGTTGCCGCGATCCAGGTTGCCGAGCGCGAAGGTCCCGACGCGTTGGTCGTCGTGCTGCTGCCCGACGGCGGACGCGGCTACCTGGCAAAGATCTTCAACGACTCGTGGATGTCGTCGTACGGATTCCTGCGTTCGCGTCTGGACGGCACAACCGAGGAGACCTCCGTCGGCGCAGTGCTGCGCGGCAAGTCCGGTGCGCTGCCGGATCTGGTGCACACTCACCCGTCCGAGACCGTGCGTGACGCCATCGAGATCCTGCGCGAGTACGGCGTTTCCCAGATGCCGGTGGTCGGAGCCGAGCCACCCGTCATGGCAGGCGAGGTTGCCGGCAGCGTCACCGAGCGGGATCTGCTCAGTGCCGTGTTCGAGGGTCGCGCAGCGTTGGCCGACCCCGTCGCCAAGCACATGAGCGAGCCGTTCCCGCTGATCGGTGCCGGCGAAACCGTCTCCGACGCCACCAAGGCCCTCGGCGAATCCGATGCGCTGATGGTCGTCGAAGAAGGCAAGCCAGTCGGCGTCATCACTCGCCACGACCTGCTCGGATTCCTCAGCAAGGGAGCCTAGGCATGTGAGTGGAAACTCGTAGCCTGCTACGAGACAGGAGTGGAGCCTGCGGAACGACCCGCAGGCTCCACACTCACATGCGGCGCAGCCGCTCTCATATGGAGGTCGGCCTGTCAACGACGGCATGGTGAAGCGGTGGCACGCACCGTCGTGTGTGCCACCGCTTCCTGTCGCCGGGATGGTGATCGATGC